>DAINNP010000069.1:0-10103 GCA_036735785.1 Rhodoferax sp.
GTCGTACTCGTTCATCTGGCAGCCGAAGGTTTTGATAAAGACTTTTTTGGACATGACGTATCCCGTGAAAATGCTATGAATAAAGGAGCTGTAAGCGCAGGTAAATACTGCGCTACAGGCCTAAAAGGCGGATAAGCTCTCGGACGGCTTATCGGGAGTACGACGGCTTGGTGGGGTAAAGCGCGATTTCCGCCTCGTTCAATACCCACACGTCGTGCAGCATGGATTGGCTGTCCAGGACCGTCATGACTTGCAGGGTCTGACCGACGGCGCTGGCAGACATCTGCAGCATGCCGTTGGCTCCGCGAATCCGGGCGCCGGGGGAGAGGCGGGCCACCACGTTGTTAAACAAGACATCAGGGGGTTGTACCACCTGCAAGGTTCCGCGAATTGCGGTGGAGGGAAATGTCCGTACCGCCACCGAGTTGCCATTGCTGTCGGTGATGACCTGTGCGGTGGGGCTGGTTTGTGCCATGCTGCCCAGGGACAGGGCGGCCAGCACAGCAAGAGCGCTCAGTGCGCGAAGGCAGCGGTTCATGGTGTGTATCCAGAGGCTGAAGATGAAAGAAAGGCCCGATTTTACCGGGCCCATCGTTCAGCGGGGCTTTTGCAGGCGCTGCAGCATCAGTTCTTGCGCAATCCGCATGCGCTCCACGGCCGCAGACAGGTTCTTGAACTCCTGCACCTTGATACTGGCGACCGGTTTGGTGGGCTCACCGCGACTCATGGCATCGACCAGGGTGGTCAAGTTGTGGATGGGCTCGGTCACACTCTTGGGTAGGCTGATCAGCAAATATCCACCAATGCCGATGCCAATCAACACGCTCGCCATCACACCGTAGATCATTTTGTTGAAGCCTTCGTTGGTCACTGTGGTCAGTGCCAACGTGGCTTCACTCTTCTGGGCAAAGGTGACGGCTACGCCCTTGATCAGGTCGGCAGAGAAGCGATCCTTACCTGCTTTGATCAGGTCGTTGGCTTCTTCGGGCAGTAGCATGCGGGTGCCTTCCACGACGGGTGTCGCTTCTTTGGCTTTGGCGCCCTTGGTGTTGGCGGCCAGTTGTTCTGTGGCCAGCGTCGCAGCAGCAGCTTCTTCCTGGATTTTGGTGGCGCGGGCATTCACCTCGGCAAACACTTTGGCCATTTCAGATGCATAGAACTCGCTGGCTGCGGACCACTGGCCCACGCGGTTCAAGTCGTCGGTGCTCAAGGCATTGCTGCTATTGGCGCGCATGCGGCCGAGCAGGGCGGTGATTTTTTCCATCGTGCCCGTCCATTCTTTTTGGTACTGGGCGCGTTTTTCAGGGTTGCTTACGTAGATGAAATACTCTTTTTCGTAGCGGCGGATTTGCTGTGCCATGGTGGATATGTCGGCCAGATCCACCATGGCCACGGTGTTTTTGCGGGCGACTTCCACTACTTCCCGCTCGGTGTAGCGGCCCATGGTCAGCACGCCGGCGGCTTGCAGGATAAAGAATACGATGATGGCGATCAGGCCCACCGTGAGATTGCGGTTGATGGATGTCGTTTTCTTCATGGCTTACTTTTGATGAGGGGGAATGGGGGCGGGCGCCTTGGTGTTGCACTGCTCCAGAATGGTCTGGCGGATGCGCTCAATCGGGAGCCCGGGGGGCAGGTGCTGGCTGAGGTTGATCAGGAACGAACGGAGGTGGGCTTCATCGTTGGCTTGCGGTAGCGCATGACCGGATGCGGTGGCATCCATAGCGTCCTCGACCACAAACTGCGCGGCCACGCCGAGGTATTCGACAAGGACTTGGGTAGCCGTTCGGGCCACATGTTCGGAATTCCACACCTGGGGTTCTGCTTTCTTGTTGGCTCAGCTGCGATAACGAGCTGGTGACGCCAGTGGCATCGATTTCAAGAATTTTAGGTGTCTGGCCGTGATTGGCATGGGTGCGCCGATGGCGCGCCCATGAAAAAACCCGCAACGTGTGAACAATTGCGGGTTTTTAATTTGGTGGTCGTAGGTGGACTTGAACCACCGACATCAGCATTATGAATGCTGCGCTCTAACCAACTGAGCTATACGACCGAGACCGGCATTATAGACCAGATTTATTGATGCGTAAAGTTCGCAGCGCGTTTGTTCACAAAAGCGTCCATGCCTTCCTTTTGATCGGCGGTCGCAAACAAGGCGTGGAACATGCGGCGCTCGAAGGCAATGCCATCTGCCAAGGTGCCTTCAAAGGCGCGGTTGACCGATTCTTTGGCCGCCATGGTCGCCACTTGTGAAAAGGCGCAGATTTGCAAAGCGGCGCCCAAGGCTTCCTCTTGCAGCTTGTCCAGCGCCACCACGCGGCTTACCAGGCCGGCGCGCTCGGCCTCGGTGGCGTCCATCATGCGGCCGGTCAGGGCCAGGTCCATGGCCTTGGCTTTACCCACCGCACGGGGCAAACGCTGGGTGCCACCGGCGCCGGGGATGATGCCCAGCTTGATTTCCGGCTGGCCGAACTTGGCGTTGTCGGCGGCGATGATGAAGTCGCACATCATGGCCAGCTCGCAACCGCCACCCAGCGCAAAGCCGCTCACGGCGGCGATGACCGGTTTGCGGATCGTGCGGATGGTCTCCCAGTTACGGGTAATGAAGTCGCCTTTGTAGGCATCGGCAAAGCTGAACTTGGCCATGGCGGTGATGTCGGCGCCCGCAGCAAACGCTTTTTCGCTGCCGGTGATCACCATACAGCCGATGGCGGGGTCGGCGTCAAACCCCTTGAGGGCTGCGCCCAGCTCGTCCATCAACTGGTCGTTGAGGGCGTTGAGCTGCTTGGGGCGGTTCAGGGTGATGATGGCAACCTTGTCGCCTTCCACGCGGGTGGTGATGCATTCGTAGCTCATTCAGTGGTCTCCTGTTTTGTGTCGAAATGAGGGGGCTGGGCGCACTATAGCCAAGCGAATTTGCACCGCGCTGACGCGACCTGCGATTTACGCGCCGTCCAGCCAGCGGTTGGCGGCTGCCGCATCGCGCACCGACAGGCGCACCGCCTGGGTGGGGGCCGGCAGGGTAAGGGTCAGCTGCATCAAGCGCTTGTCGCGCGAAACCAATGCCGTCACTTTCTTGGCCTTGCCGGCATAGAGGATCAGGTCATCCAAGGCCTGCATGCGCCATGGCATGCCCTCGGTCTGCACGGCCAACCACTCGTCACCCGCCGCAAAGCCCGCTTTTTCTGCGGCTCCGCCCCGAAGCACCTGCTGAATAAACAGCCCGCCGCTTTCTTTGACCCGCAGCCCGAGTTGCTGGGCGGCCTGGTCTGGCTCGCGGTTGACTTGCACACCGTGTTGTTCCAGCAGTTCGGGCACGGGCAGCTCTTTGGTGCTGTGCACCCAGCGGGCCAGGTCTTTGGCGAACGAGCGGCCGCCAAGGTCTTGCAACACGGCCAGCAGGTCTGCCTCGGTCATGGGGCCACCGGCGCAGCGCGTCCACAGACCGCGCATGACGGCATCGAGGTGGGTTTTGCCTTCGGCACGCAGGGTCAGGTCGAGGCACAGGCCCACCAGTGAGCCCTTGGTGTAGTAGCTCACGGTGGCGTTGGCGGTGTTTTCGTCCTGGCGGTAGTACTTCACCCACGCGTCAAAACTGCTTTGCGCCACGCTTTGCACCAGCCGCCCCGGGGTTTGCTGGACCTGGTTGATGGTCTTGCTCAAGAGCTTCAGGTAAGTGGCGTTGTCGATGCGTTTGGCACGGCGCAGCAGCAAGTCGTCGTAGTAGCTGGTGAAGCCTTCAAAAAACCACAGCAGCTCGGTGTAGTTCTCTGCGCGATAGTCGTAGGTGGCGAGTTCGGCGGGGCGCAGGCGCTTGACGTTCCAGGTGTGGAAGTACTCGTGGCTGATCAGCCCCAGCAGCGTGGTGTAGCCCTCGGGTTGCTTGTGGGTGGTGGGGGCCAGCGTGGTGCGGGGCAGGCGCGGCAAGTCTTTGCGGTTGCAAATCAGGGCGGTGGAGTTTTTGTGCTCCAGCCCGCCATAGCCATCGTGCACCGCAGCCAGCATGAAGACGTAGTTTTTGAATGGAATCGGGCTTAGGCCCTCGTCTTTATTGCGGGAGCTGCTATCTTTTTGATACTGCTCAAGGGCGCTGCCGTGCCAGAAGCGCATTTCCGCTTCGCAAATGGCGCGGGTGTCGGCCAGTAGCAACTCGCCGTCAAAGCTGGGCGGTGCGCCCGCCACCACAAAGCGGTGGGGAATGCCGAACACCTCAAAACTGCCGCTCCAGAACGGTCCCATTTCCACCGGGCAGTCGACCAGGGTGTCGTAGTCGGGGGCGCGGTACAGGCCAAAGCCCGCCTTGTCGACGGTGACTGCTGGCAGTCCGGTGGCCAGCTGCCAGCCCGTGGTGCCGGCAACCGGCGCAATATCCAGGGTGTGGGGCTCTGCCGCCGCTTCGGGCACCTGCAGACACAGGCTGGTGCCGTTGAAAAAACCGCGCTGCGCATCCAGCCAAGCGGTGCGCACCGAGGCGTCAAAGGCGTACACCTCGTAACTCACCTCCAACGGCAGGCCGGCGCGGCAACTGACTTGCCAGGTGGCTTTGTCCAGCTGCGTCACCGGGATGCGTTTGCCGCCTTGCCGGCACTCTAGCTGCTGCAGGTGTTTGGCGAACTCGCGCAGCAGGTAGCTACCAGGAATCCAGGCCGGCAGGCGCAGGGTTTGGGCGCTGGCCGGCGAGGCCACGGTCATGTGCACCGTGAATAGGTGGCTGTGCACATCGGGCACTTCGATCCGGTAGTGCACCGCGGATGCGGGTGCAGCAGTTGCGAGGGATTTGGACGACTTGGACGAAGTTTTCATGCCTAAACACCGGTTGGCGCCCGCAATGCTTGCGCGAGCAGCTATGAATTCAGGAGCAATTTGTGGAGGGCTCCGGCCCGCGCCGGGCGCCCTGGGGCTTTAGCTTTTGGCGTCTTTCAGGTGTTTTTCGATTTGCTGGGCGTCAATCGCACCGGGCACGCGGTTGCCATCTTCAAACAGCAGCGTGGGCGTGCCTTGGATGCGGTAAGTCTTGCCGAACTCCACGTTGCGGGCGAGCGGGGATGTATCGCACATGGCTGCTGCGGCCGGTGCAGGCTGGTCGCGCAGCATCCAGTCTTGCCAGGCAGCGACTTTGTCTTTGCTGCACCAGATCGCCTTGGATTTTTCTGTCGAGTCCGGCCCGAGGATGGGGTAGAGGAACATGTAGATCGTCACGTTGTCGATCTTTTGCAGATCGCGCTCAAAGCGTTTGCAGTAGCCGCAGTTCGGGTCCTCAAAGACGGCCAGTTTGCGCGAGCCGTTGCCCCGCACGATGGTGAAGGCGTCTTTGAGGGGCAGGCTGCTGAACTTGATGGCGGTGAGCTTGTTGATCCGCTCCTCGGTCAAGTTGCGCAGTCCTTTGGTCTCGTACAGGTTGCCCTGGATCAGGTAGTTGCCCTTGGCATCGGTGTAATAGATCTCGACGCCATTGGCCCGGACCTCATACAAGCCGGGGATGCCGGCCGGGCGCACTTCATCGATGGCCTTGAGCTGCGGTACGCGCTTGGCGATGGCCTTGCGGATGGCGGCCTCTTGGGCCAGAGCCCCGGTGCTGAGGGCGACAAGTGCTAGGCCCACGATGGCAAACAAGCGGGGAACATGCATAAACAGTATTTCCGGAAGAGGTGAAAAGACGAGGACTAACTTGGGCGCTTACAGGCCCATGGCCTGCCGTGCAACCCAGTGTTTGAGCGGGGTGCAAGTGTCAAAGCCGCGCATGCCCCAGCTGCGGGCGTTTCCTGCCCAGGCGTGGGGATGGGCAAACAGCTGCTGCAGTGAGTTGCCGCTGCCACCCACCACGGCGAAGGCGGCCTTGCGGGCCCGCTCGTAGCGGCGCAACAAGCGCATATCGTCCACAGGGCGCCAGTAGCCACGGGTGTCGAGCACCTGCACCAGTTCGGCCACATCACCCAAGCCCAGGTTCAGGCCTTGGCCTGCCAGCGGGTGGACGTTGTGGGCCGCGTCGCCGGCCAACACCCAGGCGCGCCGATGGCTGCCCTGCGAGGCTGTGCCGGTCCAGCGGGTGGCGACGGCATGCTGCAAGGTCCAGCTCGCGCGGGGGCTGGCCAGGCGCAGGGTACCCACCGCCATGCGGGTGGCCGTTTGCAGGGCGTTGGTGAATTCCAGGTCGGTGTGTTGCATCAGGGCTTGTGCGCGCTCTGGGGAAACTGACCACACCAGGGCGTGAAAGTTCCCCTCCGGCCCTTGCATCGGCAACAGTGCGGTCACTTCACCTTCGCTAAACCACTGCCGGGCAGTTTGTTGGTGGGGCAGCGAGCTCTCCACCCTGGCGGCGACTGCGGTCTGGGCGTAGCGATGTGTTTCGAACTCCACGCCGAACTCGTCGCGGGTGGTGCTGGCGCGCCCCTCGCACACGACGGTCAGGGTCGCGGGTTGCGGTGTATCGACCACAGAAATGAGGGGTTGGAACTGCACGGCCTGGGTGAGCTGTTGCTCCAGCACCGGCACGTCCACAATCCAGTTCAGGGCGTCTACGCCTTGCGGGGCCGCATCAAAGTGGACCTGGGCGTCCGCATCGGCCACGACCGCCATGTGCAACACCGGAGTCGCATGGGCGTCCGCCGGCCAGCAACGGATGGCTTCGAGCAGTTGGCGCGAACGTGCGTTCAGGGCGTATGCCCGCACATCCGGGCTAGACGGGGGCTGGGGGGGCGCCTCGACCAGCGCCACTTTCAGGCGTTTGGCCGCCAAGTGCAGCGCCAGGGTGCGCCCCACGATGCCGGCGCCACGGATACAAATGTCATAGGTTTGGGCCATTCGGTCATTGTAGGAGGGCTGTGCACAATGCTGGCTCTATGCACCAGGAAACCCCCATGACCCCACACTTTGAAGCCGATATTCACGGACACATTGCCGCGCTGATGATTTACCCGGTGAAATCGCTCGCCGGTATCGCAGTGGAACATGCGCGCCTGCTGGGCACCGGGCTGGAGTGGGACCGGCACTGGATGGTGGTAGATGCAGAAGGGCTTTTTGTGAGCCAGCGCGAATATCCCCGCATGGCGCTGGTGCAGCCGCGCCTGCTGGCACAGGCACTGGAGTTGCAGTGTCCCGGCCTGAGCCCGCTGGAGGTAGCGCTCGACGCGCAGGGGCCGCAAACCCGGGTCCAAGTCTGGGACGACATAGTGGATGCTCTCGATATGGGGGATGCTGCCGCTCTGTGGTTGCAGCAAGCGCTGGGTTGCGAAGGAGTGCGCTTGGTGCGCTTTGCGCCCGAGGAGCGGCGCGCGTGCAGCCCCCGCTGGACCGGCGGTGCGCAAGGGCACACCCAATTTGCCGACGGATACCCGGTGCTGGTCACGACCGAAGCGTCCATGGCGCCGCTCAACAGCCGGTTGGCGGCTGCGGGTTTGCCGCCGGTCGGCATGCGCCGTTTCCGGCCCAATGTGGTGTTGGGGGGAATGGAGGCACATGATGAAGACCACATGGCGGTCTTGCAGGTCATGGCCGAGGAGGGCGGCGCTACCCCCGCGCAACTCGCCTTGGTGAAGCCGTGCGCCCGCTGCCCGATACCCAATATTGACCCCGACACGGCCGAGAGCCACCCCGGCGTGGGGGATGCCCTTCAAAGCTACCGCCGGGACGCCCGCTTGAACGGCGCGATCACCTTCGGGATGAATGCCATCGTGCAGGCCGGCGCAGGCCAAGTGCTGCGGGTGGGGCAGACGGTTGCTGCGTCGTACCAGTTTGATGGAGCCGCTGCCCCGTAAGTCACGCCGGCCTCGGCGAGCGCCCGGCCCGCGATCAGCTCGACAGCGAGGAGTGCAAGCTGGCCAGTTGGGTGGGTACAGGCTCAAGAAAACGGATCGGCCGGCGGGTTCGCGGTGATATGCCGGCCAGCACGCCTGCCAACTCGTTGAGGGCTTGTGCAGGTTCGACCGGGTTTTCGTGCAGCAGCACGCACGCGGCTTGGAACTGCAGCGTGACCTCGGTGGGCATGCCTTGCACAGGAATCAGCCCCGAAGCTACCAGTTTGACCAGCCGCTCGGTCAACGCTTGCCGCGAGCCCACACCCTCCAGCAGCAAGGCAAACCGGGCGCTGCCCACCCGTGCCGCCGGATCTACATCCCGCAGCACCCGGTGCAGCTTAATCACGGCGCGTAAAAGGCATTGCTCAGCGGCAGGATCCCCCATGTTGTGGCGGATGTGGTCCAGGTTTGCGATGTTCACCAAGACCAGGGCCAAGGGTTCGCGGTGGGTGATAGCGCGTTCATAGGCCTCGGTGAGGTGGGTTTGGAAGGCGTCTGCCGTGAGCAGGCCCGTCAATGCGTCTTGGGTCGGGAGGTGTTCTGCCCGGGCCACGACTTCTTTGCGGTCATGGGTGGCACGCCCCAAGGCATAGACCAAGGCAGGCACCGAAGCCGCCACGGTGAGTGTGAGCAAATAGCGCAGCGGCCAGAATGCGGGTAGGTTGCCGCCGGCCTCCAGCGTCATCCAGATCACCAGGGCGAATTTGGGGGTGTAGGTCCACAGCAGCCAAGCCCCCAAGGGGGAGCCCGCCCTCCAGTTCACCGCCGTGGCCAGCAGGCTGCAAGCGGTGCCCAGCAGAATCACGATGCCCGAGACCGTATCCGCCAAGGTGCGGTCCAGGAACAGGTAGCAGGCGACCGAGGCCAGTGCGGCAACACCCAGCACGCCGAGCAACTTGTCAAACCACGGGTAGTGGGTCGAGAGCGCATACAGGTGCCGCACATAGAGCAGGGCGACCCCGATAGCCAGTGAAGGCAGCACACTGCTGGCGTAGTCTGCCCACAAGGGGGCGCCGGGCCAGAGCAGCGAGTTGAGGATGCCGTTGAATTGCGCCAGCGTGAGCGCAATCATGACGCTGTAAAGAGCGGCGCCCAGATCCGACACGTTGCGAAACTCTGCGTAGCGCATCAGCGATACGGCCGCCAGGGTGAGGATCAGCCCGAACATAATGCCCAGTCCGATACCCTCTGCCAGGCGCTGGCCTTCGCGCAGGTTGGCCGGGACCATGCGCAAAGGGATGGCGAGCGGCTTGAAGTTGCGAATCTGCAGTAACACCTCGGTAGGCTGTCCGGGCGGCAAGTACAGCTCAAATTCGGGGTACAGGCCGCGCACGTTCCAGTGTCGCTGGGCGTGCTTGTCGCCTGCTGTTTGGGGGTACCAGGCGCCGTCTTGCCGCTCAAAGAGCACCACGTGGTCAAGGTAGGGCTGGGGAATGTTTAGCGTCCACCGGCCGGTGCTTCCGGTCGCACGAACCAGTTTGAGCTTGATCCAAAGGGTGTTGTTGGCGTTGAGGGGCGCAGCGTGCTCCATGCGTGCGGCTTCAAACGGCGCGGCCCAGGCTTGGGCCGCTGTCGCGTTGCGGCCCGGTTCCAGCCACTGCATGGAGCTGTCTTGCAGGGGCCATGGCTCGCTGTTGTCAGTCAATAAAAGCGGACTGGCAGCGCGGGCTTCGGCGACAAATCCATGCGCCCAACCCGCTCCCGCCCAAAGTGCCAGCGCCACCAACAGGCGCAGGAACAGGTATGGCATACACTTGGCACCCAGTTTTTAGAGGTTTGTTATGAGTTTGAAGTGTGGCATTGTAGGCCTGCCCAACGTGGGCAAAAGTACCCTTTTTAATGCGCTGACCAAGGCGGGCATTGCTGCAGAAAACTACCCGTTTTGCACGATTGAGCCCAATGTGGGCGTGGTTGAGGTGCCTGATCCGCGTCTGCAGCAGCTCGCTGACATCATCACCCCCGAGCGCATTGTTCCGGCCATCGTGGAGTTTGTGGATATTGCGGGTCTGGTAGCGGGTGCCAGCACCGGCGAGGGCTTGGGCAACAAGTTCTTGGCACACATCCGCGAAACAGACGCCACCATCAACGTGGTGCGCTGCTTTGAAGACGACAACGTGATCCACGTCGCCGGCAAGGTGGACCCGATTGCCGATATCGAAGTCATTCAAACCGAGTTGTGCCTGGCTGATTTGGGCGCGGTGGAAAAAGCCCTGCACCGTGTTACCAAGCTGGCCCGCTCCGGCGACAAGGAGTCGATCAAGCTGGTGGCGATTCTGGAGAAGTGCCAAGCTGCGCTGAACGAAGCCAAGC
>DAINNP010000070.1:0-10060 GCA_036735785.1 Rhodoferax sp.
ATCACTCAACATGGCAGCGTTTGACTCCAAAGTGGACAGGTATTATTCCCCGATGAGTTCCCTAACGCCCGACACCCCCGCTACCGCCGACAAACCCCACTGGCGGGACATGCTCAAGGTCTATGCAGAACCGGCCTCACTGCGGATGCTAGCGCTGGGCTTCTCGGCGGGACTGCCCTTCTTGCTGGTGTTCGGAACCTTGAGCTTCTGGTTGCGCGAAGCCGGCGTCGACCGCAGCACCATTGGCCACATGAGCTGGGTGGGCATCGCCTTCGGCTTCAAGTGGGCGTGGGCCCCCTTGGTGGACCGCTTGCCGATTCCTTTGCTCACCGCCGCACTCGGCCGCCGCCGCAGCTGGCTGCTCGTGGCGCAAGCGGCCATCATGGCTGCACTTTGCACCATGGCCCTGACCGACCCGCGCAACGCCTTGACCCCGGTGGTGTGGTGCGCGATTGCGTTGGCTTTTGCCTCCGCAACCCAGGACATTGCGCTGGATGCGTTTCGCATCGAATCCGGCGACAGCCAGCACCAGGCCGCGCTGTCTGCCACCTACATGGCGGGCTACCGCCTGGCCATGATCTGGGCGGGCGCAGGTGCTCTCTGGATTGCAGCGGCCAACGAAACCCCCAGCGCCGACCTGTACCAATATGCGGCCTGGCGCACCGCCTACCTGGTCATGGCCATGAGCATGCTGCCGGGCATGTTCGTGGTGCTCTTGTCCAAAGAGCCCGCACCCGCGCCTCTGCGCCCTGCCCGCAACGCCGGTGAATGGCTGCAAAGTGCACTGATGGAGCCCTTCGCCGAGTTTGTGCGGCGCCACCGCTGGCATGCAGTGTTGATCTTGTCCTTGATTGCCACCTACCGCATCAGCGATGTGGTCATGGGCATCATGGCCAACCCGTTTTACGTGGACATGGGCTACACCAAGGGCGAGGTTGCGGCTATTACCAAGGTCTATGGCGTCATCATGACGCTGGTCGGCGCCTTTGTCGGCGGTGCGCTGGCGCTGCGCATGGGCGTGCTCAAAGTCTTGATGCTGGGCGCGGTGCTGAGCGCCGGTAGCAACCTGCTGTTTGCCTGGCTGGGCACCCGCGGACACGACCTGCACGCCTTGATGGCGGTGATCTCGGCCGACAACTTCTCCAGCGGCATTGCGACCGCGGCGTTTGTGGCCTACCTGTCCTCACTCACCAACATCCAATACTCGGCCACCCAATATGCGCTGTTCAGCTCCATGATGGTGTTGCTGCCCAAGTTTCTGGCCGGCTTCTCGGGCGATGTGGTCAACGCGGTCGGGTACACCCCGTTTTTCGTGGGTACTGCCTGCATCGGGCTGCCTGTGCTGGTGCTGATCGTTTTGGCATCACGCATCAAATCGACCCCTAGCGCTCATTAATCAAGCGCCTATTGCTATATATTTAATAGCAAAATTTACCCAACTTTACGGAATCTTCAAGCCAGCCGCATCTGGGCAGGGATGGTCACCGCTAGACTGCGGGCATGCGCCAAAACCTGCTCATGATCGAAGACGATGCCCGGCTAGCCTCCATGGTGGCCGAGTACCTCGAACAATCCGGCTTCTCCGTAGCCCACGCGGGCGATGGGCATAGCGGTCTCGCCCGGCTCGCCGCCGACAGCGGAGCCCCGCCACCGGACTTGGTGATCCTGGACCTGATGCTCCCGGACATGGATGGCCTCGAAATTTGCCGCCGCATCCGCGCCCTGCCCGGCGCGATGGGACAAGTCCCAGTGCTGATGCTGACCGCCAAAGGGGATGCAATGGACCGCATCATCGGGCTGGAAATCGGCGCCGACGACTACCTGCCCAAGCCCTTTGAACCCCGCGAACTGTTGGCACGGATTCGCGCCATCCTGCGGCGCAAGGGTGAGACACCTGCCACCAATGCCAAAGCCTTGCGCTTCGGCACCCTCGAAATCGACCGCGATGCCCGCACCGTCACCGTGGCCGGCACTGCCTGCGAGCTCACCTCGTACCAATTCGACCTGCTGGTCGCGCTGGCAGAGCGGGCCGGCCGTGTGCTGACCCGCGACCAGATCATGGAAGCGGTGCGGGGCCGCGAGTTGGAGGCCTTTGACCGCTCCATCGATGTGCACATGGGCCGCATCCGCGCAGCCATCGAAGCAGACGCCAAGGAGCCCAAACGCATCCTGACGGTCCGTGGCGTGGGTTATGTGTTTGCCCGGCAGCAGGACTAACCGGTAATGCTGCACAAGCTGTATGTCCGCATCTGGCTGGCCGTGGTGCTCACGGTCGTGGTGCTGACTGTGCTGGTCGGATGGGTGTGGCGCATGACCAGCGAGCCGCCCCTGCGGGAAGTCGTGGTGCGCAATGAATTTGGCGAGGTCATCGGCAACGGCCGGGCCCGCCTGAGCCGCCCGCCACCGGTGCCCGGCCTCAGCCTGGGAGACCATCCGCCCCCACCCGACACCAAAGACGACGCCAGCGATGACCGCGATAGCGAGCGCCCGGGCCGTTTCGGCCGGGGTCCGGAGTTTCTGGTGCGTATGGCCGATGGTCAAACCATTCACCTCCACTTACCCCGCCCGCCCAATAGCAACTTCAAGGCGCCCTTCGGGTTTGCCTGGACACTTGCGCTGGTCGCGGTTGCGGTGGCGCTGGGTACTTACCCCATCATCCGCCGCTTGACCCGCAGGCTGGAGACACTGCAAAACGGGGTCGAACGCTGGGGCAACGGAGACCTGAGTGCCCGGGTGCGCATGCAGGGCGATGATGAAGTGGGCTTTCTGGCCGCGCGCTTCAACCACGCGGCGGAGCAGATCGAAACCCTGGTGCAGGCGCGCGACACCCTGCTGGCCTCCCAAAAATCACTACTAGCCAATGCGTCGCACGAGTTGCGCTCCCCGCTGGCGCGTATCCGTATGGGGCTGGAGTTGATGGGCAGCACCCCTAGCGCAGCGTTCAAGCAAGAGGTGGCCCGCAATATTGCCGAGCTGGACCAACTGATTGAAGAGATTCTGCTGGCCAGTCGGCTGGATGCGAAAGAAGCCGACCTCGGCACGGTGGAGTCGGTGGATCTTGTCGGGCTGGCCGCCGAAGAGTGCGCGCGCAACCAGGCGATGCTGGATGTCGAGCTACAGGCTTTGGAGGTTCCCGGTGTCGCCAAACTGCTGCGGCGCGCAGTACGCAACCTGCTGGAAAACGCGCGCCGTTACGGTGCGGGCGACGTGCATCTGGTGGTGCGCGCAGAGGCCGAGTGGGCCCTGATTCAGGTCTGCGACAGCGGCCCCGGCGTCCCCCAAGAGCAACAACAGCGAATTTTTGAGCCCTTTTACCGGCTGCCGGGTGCCTCTGAGCGGGAGGGCGGGGTCGGACTGGGCTTGGCTTTGGTGAAATCCATCGCCGAGCGACACGGCGGCACCGTGCGGTGCACCAACCGGCCGGAAGGCGGCGCCTGCTTCGAGATCCGCTTGCCGCTCAAAGGCGCTTAAAGCCTCAGGCGGTGACCTTGAGAAAAAGGTCGCGATCGGGTGCAAAGTTTTCATGCAGGGGCAGCAAGGCACCCCCCAAAGCCCGCGCATCCGACCCGATGCTGCCGGCAATCACTTTGGCTGGCCACAGGCCTTCCCAGTCGTAGTTGCGCAGGGCAGAGGTGGTCTGGTCGATCAGGCGCTTGAGCATGGCGCGGGTGAACGATCCGTCGATCACCACCGCGTCCAGATCCAGAAATGCCGTGCCACTCACCACACACTGCGCCAGGCCTTGGGCGGCACTGGCAATCCAGGCTTCGGTAAGGGGTGCATAAGCACCCTCCAGCGCACGGTCGTCGTAGGCGGCGGCCGGGTCGAGGCCGCTGGCCTTGAAATGCTGCTCCAACTCCCACAAAGAAGCGTGGGCCAATAGCTGCTCCGGCACCGCACCACCGCTGGCCACCTGCAGGGGCAGCGAAGCAACAGCGCCCGCGTTGCCATGAATGCCGCCGTGCAGGTGCGAGTTCAGCACCAATCCACCGCCGACAAACGTGTCGACAAACAGGTACAAAAAGCTCTTCAAATCGCGCCCGCGCCCGGCCACCAGCTCTGCCACACACGCCGCTTGGGTGTCCTTGGCAAAGCTCACCGGTACATCGGTCATCGCTTGGACTTGCGCCGCCAGGTCAATATGGTTCCATTGGTCAGACACCGAGGCCGACAGGCCCAGCATCTTGTGCCAGCCACCCAAGTTAAAGGGGGCCGCTACCCCGACACCCACGATGCGCGGGGCCAAGGCGCCCAAGCCATCCTGAAGGCTGCGCATGCGGCTTTGCACTTGCGGGAGCAACGTATCCGCATCGGGGAAGCTGTAGGACAAGGTCTCACGCGCCCTAACCACGCCGGTGAAGTCGACCAGCAACCAGTCGGCACTGCGGCGGCCGATCTTGATGCCCATCGAGAAGGCGCCGTCGGGGTTCAAAGCCATCGGTACCGAGGGCTGTCCGATGCGGCCGCGCACGCGGTCCTGGCGCAGCAGCAAGCCATCGTCCTCCAGGCGGGTAGTGATCAGTCCGATGGTTTGGGCTGTGAGGCCGGTCAAGCGGGCTAAATCGGCCTTGGGCAGGCTGCCGTTCAGCCGGATCGCCTGCAGTACCACCCGCTCATTGAACTGGCGCATGCCCACGTGGTTGGAGCCCCGTGGCCGCAATACCGAAGGAGCATGGGCTGCCGTCGAAGCCGGGGCTTCGGGCAAGGCATTGGGCAGGGTGGCTTCAAAATTCATGGTCTTCAGATTTTCACCGATGAAGCCCGTGCGAACCAGATTAGTTTTAGGGGATTTCCCCGCCCTGTAACCTTGCAGCACGCCCCCGGCCTCACGCTAGCGCAGAGGCCGGAATGTCTTCAACCGCTTTGGCGCCGGTCATGACGGCGACGGTGTCGCTCATGCTGATCTCTTTCGGATTCACCACGCAGGCCCGTTTGCCGAGGCGCTGAATATGGATCCGGTCGGCGATTTCAAATACATGGGGCATGTTGTGGCTGATCAGAATCACCGGCAGCCCCTTGTCGCGGACCCGGCGGATCAACTCAAGCACCATGTTGCCCTCTTTGACACCCAAGGCCGCAGTCGGCTCGTCCATGATGACCACATGCTGGGCAAAAGCGGCCGCGCGGGCGACTGCCACGCACTGGCGCTGCCCACCGGACAGGGTTTCCACCGCCTGGGTCATGGATCGTATGCCGACCTTGAGGTCATTCATGCGCGAAACCGCCTCTTCGAGCATGCGCTTTTTGTCGAGTGACCGGAACACACTGCCCAACACGCCGGGGCGCCGGAGTTCGCGGCCCAGAAACAGGTTTTCAGCAATCGACATCGCAGGCGCCACTGCCAGGTCCTGGTACACGGTTTCGATGCCGTGGCGGCGCGCGTCGATCGGCGAGCGGAACAGCACTGGTTTGCCATCAAGCTCCATGCGGCCTTCGTCCGGCACCACGGCACCCGACAAGGCCTTGATCAGGCTGGATTTGCCGGCACCGTTGTCGCCGATCACCGCCAGAATTTCTCCGGCGCGGAGTTCAAAATCTACACCATCGAGGGCGGTAACACCGCCGTAGCGCTTGACCAGTCCACTGGCCTTCAAAACGATTTGCGGGCTGCTCATTAGCGTGCTCCCTTGCGTGAAAGTTGGTCGGCTGCCACCGCCAGAATGACCAGAATGCCGGTAATCAGGGTTTGGTACACCGACGCCACATCCATCAGCGTCAGTCCGTTGCGGAACACACCCACGATGACAGCACCGACCAGCGAGCCCAAGATCACACCCCGGCCGCCGAACAAAGAAGTACCGCCCAGAACCACCGCGGTAATCGCGTCCAGATTCTCGGTCTGGCCTGCTTGCGGATCACCCACACCGGTGCGTGCCACCGACAAGAGCGCGGCCACGCCATACAAAACACCGGCCAACACATACACACCGAGCAATACCCGGTCCACAGAAATACCGGTCAAGCGAACCGCTTCGGGGTTGTTACCCACGGCATAGACGTGGCGGCCGGCGGCGGTATCCCGCAGCAGGTGCCAGGCCAGCAAATACATACCCAGCATGACCACGGTGCCCCAGGCCACCGAGGTGCCGCCAAGGCTGAAGGTATTGCCCAGCGCGGTCATGGATTCCGGCAGGTTACCCACGGTTTGCGCCTCAGAATAAATTTGGGTGATGGCGAAGGCGATATTCATGGTGCCCAAGGTCACGATGAACGAGGGCAACTTCACCCGGGTCACCAGCAAGCCGTTGAGCAAGCCGAACGATGCGGTCACCAGAATCCCGCACAGCACCGCCCAGAAGGGGGGAATGCCCAGGTCCATGGTGAACTTGGTCATCACGATGCCGCCCAGCGCCATGACCATGCCGCAGGACAGATCGATACCGGCGGTCAGAATAATGAGTGTCTGCCCGATCGCGAGCAAACCCACCACCATGACCTGCTGCAATACGAGGGACAGGTTCTCACCCGTCAGAAAGCGGTCGGACTGGGTGGCGAAAAAGGTGCACGCAGCCAACAAGGCGAGCCACGGGCCGAGCATGGCCCACGGGATTTGTTTGGTATTGGTTGTAGCCATGGTCTGGTCCGGAGTGACGCCGGATTCGCTTGAAAACAGGAGGCGCGTGGCGCCGACTCAGGGAAACACGGGGCCCGGCATTTGCGCGTGCAAATCACCGGCCCCGGGATGGAGCTGAACGCAGTGTCAGCCCCGGTTCAACTTACTTCTTGCCCCAGCACAGGTCGGTGCCGACCTTGACGTCTTTGCTGTCAACGCCTGCCACGGGCTTGCCAGCGATCAGGGTCACGCCCGTGTCCACATAGCCGGAGGCTTTTTTGCCGCCCTTGGCGTATTCCACGCCGGCAGCCACACCCATAGCGGCCATCTTCAGGGGGTATTGCTGCGAGGTCGCTGCGATCACACCCTTGCCCACATCGGCCACGCCGGCACAGCCGCCGTCTACCGAGACAATCAACACGCCTTTTTCCTTGCCGGCTTTTTTCAGTGCGTTGTAAGCACCTGCAGCAGCTGGCTCATTGATGGTGTACACCACGTTGATGGCCGGGTCCTTTTGCAAGCAGGTTTCCATGGCGGTCTGGCCCTTGGCCTGGTTGCCATCGGTGTCTGCAGCGCAGACGGTTTCTGCGGTTTTGGAGAGTTCGTTGGACTTGGCGTCGTTGGCTTGCAAGCCGAAACCCTTCATGAAGCCGTTGTGGCGCTGTGCGCCCACAGGGTGGCCGGGAAACAGGTCCAACATGGCGATCTTGGCAGGCTTGCCACCGAGTGCGGCCTTGGCGTATTGGCCAATCAACTCACCGGCTTTGTAGTTGTCGGTCGCGAACAAAGCGTCAGCGCCATCAAACGGGCTGTCCAGGGCGATGACTTGCACGCCTTTTTCCTGGGCCTTTTTCACCGCAGGCAGGATCGCATCGCCGGAAGAGGTGATCAGAATGGTTTTCGCACCGCGAGCGGTCATGTTTTCAATAGCGGCGATTTGGGATGCGGTGTCACCGTCTTTTTTGCCGGACGCGGTCAACAACTTGGCGCCCATCTTTTTCGCTTCAGCGGTCGCGCCTTCCTTCATCTTGACGAAGAAGGGGTTGGTTTCGGTCTTGGTGATCAGGCCGATCACCGGTTCGTTGGCGGCAAAAGCGCCGGAAGCGGCCAAAGCCAATGCGGACAAGATCAGGGGGGCGGATTTCTTCATTCAGGTCTCCTCGGTCAATATGACACTTATGGTTAGGACCCCCGAGAAGGACCCCGGGGAACTACGCACAGGTTTTGGCGTGGTGAGACTATAGACTCATCGATGTTAGTAAATCAAGTTACTTTAATTATGGAAAACCCTTATTTGCCGCCAAATAGTGCATCCCCTCAGAGCGCCCTGCCACCAGAGGCAATCACCCGCATTGAAGCGCTTTTGTCCAGCGGGCGCCGGACCATTCTGGGCATTGCCGCAGGCCCGGGGGCCGGCAAGTCCACCCTGGCACAGGCCCTCCATGCCCGGTTCAGTGAGCAGACCCAATACCTGCCGATGGACGGATTCCACCTCGCCAACCGGGAGCTTGCCCGCTTGCAACAAGGCCACTGCAAGGGTGCGCCGCACACCTTTGACAGCGCAGGCTATGTACACCTGTTAGAGCGTGTGCGCCGCCAGCCCGAGGGCGAGACCATTTACGCCCCCGACTTTGACCGGCAGCTCGAAGAACCCATCGCCGGCGCGATCCCCCTCCATGCAGACAAGCCGCTGATCATCACGGAAGGGAATTACCTGCTGCTCGAGGATGGTGCCTGGTCCCGGGTGCGGGGTTTGCTCGACGAAGCCTGGTACCTGGATCTGGACCCGGCCCTACGCCACGCCCGCTTGCTGGCCCGACACATGCGGTTCGGACGCAGCGAATCAGAGGCCCGGGCATGGATAGACAGCACGGACGAACCCAACGCCGTCCGGATCGCAGCCACCCGCCACCGTGCGGACTGGGTGTTGCAAAGCTGATAGCGGCTGCGTACCGGCCGCCCGCATGAGAAAACGCTGCACTGCACCAAAAAATGTGAAAAAAGAGTGCAAATTCACCCGAATGGGGGATACCGCTCTATCCACATGCGCGAGAAAATTCATCCCAGCTGCTGTCACAGTTCACAAGGATAGAAGAGAAGGCCAAGCAATAGGCCTCCTTCAACAGGTTCCAACGACGTCCCTCCGGGGACTTTATAAAGCCACCCTCGGGTGGCTTTTTTTTATGCAAAATCAGGCGCTAGCGCCCGCAGAATATACGCAGGCAGCTACAAAATCGATAGCACTTTATCCGGAGTGATGTCGTTCAAGCAGCGTGTGTGCCCTAGCGGACACTCCCGCTTGAAGCACGGCGCGCAATCCAGCGGCGGTTGGTAGGCGGGGTCGTTCTTCAGCCACAGGACCGTGGCCGCCGGATTCAGCGGCGGCGTGTGCAGCGGACTGGACGATCCGAAGATCGCCACCTGCGGCACCCCGAATGCGGCCGCCACATGCATCAGGCCCGAGTCGTTGCTCACCATGGCGTGCGCGCCGGCAATCAGCGCGACTGCCTCGTCCAGGCTGGTGCGCCCGGCCAGATTCACACAATGGCCCGGGCGCAGGGCATTTACCGCCTCTGCAATCTCGGTGCACACACCATCATCCTTGGCCGAGCCCAACAGCAGCACAGGCTGCTCCAGCCCCGCGGCCATGGCAGCGAAATGAGCGGCCGGCCAGCGCTTGGCCGGGCCGTACTCTGCGCCCGGTGCCACCACATAAAAACCTTGCGCTTGCAAGCCGCGCGGCGCGAGCACCGCCGCTATCGCGCCGGGCGCGACCTGCAGCGCCGGCCGGTCGTGGTCCACGCCGGTTTCGCCACTCAAGGCGGAGTAAAACGCCACCATGGGCGGGCGGCTGTTTTGGGGGGGATTGGGCAGGCGGCGGTTCAGCAGCCCGAAGCGCAGCTCACCCGAGTAGCCCACGCGCACAGGGATGCCGGCCCAGAAAGGGATCAGCGCACTTTTGAGGGAGTTGGGGCACACATAGGCCCGGTTGAATCGGCCCCGTAAGCCGGCCGCATAGGCACGGCGCGCAGCCCACTGGACGCCGCCACGCGCAAAGGGCAAGACCAGCACCTCTGCCACATGGGGCATAGCGCGGTACACCGGGGCCACCCACGGCACCGCAGCCACCGTGATGCGCTCACCCCGCGCCGCCAACCGGCGCAAGAGCGGCTCGGTCATCACCGCATCCCCGATCCATTGGGGAGCGATGATCAATGACTCCCCACCGAAGCGGCCGGTGGCCGCCTGGCTTGGGGCCATCTGCACGCTCAGTGACCTGCTGCGAAGTGCTCGCCGTCTTTCAGCTTGTACACGGTGCCGCAATACGCGCACTTGGCTTCGCCGGAGCGGCCCACATCCAGGTACACCTTGGGGTGCGTGTTCCAGGTTTGCATGCCTGCCACAGGGCTGGGGCAAAACACGCCACCTTGGTGGTTCAGATCGCTGGCCTGGAGTTCAACTACTGCTTGGGACATATTCAGACTTTCGTGAGCCAGTGGGCGTATT
>DAINNP010000071.1:0-7020 GCA_036735785.1 Rhodoferax sp.
GCGTCAGAGCCGTGCACTGCATTGGCATCGATGCTGTCAGCGAAGTCAGCACGGATGGTACCTGCGGCAGCCTTTTTAGGGTCAGTTGCGCCCATCAGGTCGCGATTTTTAGCGATTGCGCCTTCGCCTTCCAACGCCTGGATCATCACGGGACCGGAGACCATGAAATCCACCAAGTCCTTGAAGAAAGGACGCTCTTTGTGCACAGCGTAAAAAGCTTCTGCTTCGCCGCGCGACAGGTGTGCCATGCGTGCAGCCACAACCTTCAGTCCAGCGGCTTCAAAACGAGCGTAGATCTGACCGATCACGTTCTTGGCGACTGCGTCAGGTTTGATGATAGAGAGTGTGCGTTCGATTGCCATAGTAATTCCCGATTAGAAAAAAATTGTATTTGCCCTAGATGGACAAAGCCGGCGAGTTTAACACTCGCATTAACGACTTCTGCCGCCCGAACGGCGCTGACCGCCCCCCGGGCGACCTCGGCCGCTTGCCTCTTGCCGCTGTCGCGAAAAGCTGTCTGCACCGATGTAACCTAAAGATGTTTTCATCGGATCAGGTTGACCACTACCCTCTTGGCGTGTGGCTTGACGAGGGGGTTTTCCCCGTCCTTGACGGGCAGGAGGTGTTGGTGGCGCAGCATCCCTCGGATACGCCGGACCACGCCCGCCCTGCCGCCCGCCGCGCCCACGCGAGCGCGCACCACCGCCACCGGCAGCTCCCTCTTCATGGAGACGGGGTTTGGGTGTTCCGGCTGCCTGCATCAGCAAGCGGATGTCAGATTCATCCAACTCCATCCAAGCACCGCGCTTGAGGCCCCGTGGAAGCACCATGGCGCCGTAGCGAATCCGGATGAGTCGGCTTACAGCATGCCCGACAGACTCCAGCATACGGCGAACCTCTCGGTTGCGGCCTTCAGAAATGGTCACGCGGTACCAGCAGTTGGATCCTTCACCACCGCCGTCTTCAATAGAGCCAAATTGTGCGATTCCGTCGTCCAGCTGAACGCCGCTTATCAGCGCTTGCTTTTCCTCTTTCGTGAGGGCGCCCAAAACACGCACTGCGTATTCGCGCTCCAAGCCGAATCGCGGGTGCATCAGATTGTTAGCCAACTCGCCCGAGCTGGTAAACAACAGCAGGCCTTCTGTATTCAAATCCAATCGCCCGACGGATTGCCACTTCCCTTGGTGGAGCTTTGGCAAACGGCGAAACACAGTGGGCCGATTTTGGGGGTCATCATGGGTCACTACCTCACCGACTGGCTTGTGATACGCAATCACGCGTGCAGGTGGCGGGTCGATTCGAAAGCGAATCGGCTTACCGTTGACCTTGATGTTGTCACCAAACTGAATCCGCTGCCCGATGTGGGCAGGTTCGTTGTTCACCGAAATCCGCCCTTCGAGAATCAGCTGCTCCATTTCAAGCCGCGACCCCATTCCCGACTGGGCAAGTACTTTATGCAACTTCGGGGTCTCGGCGAGCGGCGCCAAGACCCGCTTGGGCAAGCTGACATCTTCTGCGGCTTCATCTGCATCGAATTGGCCGGAGATCACATCATCAAAGCGGTTCCCCCCCACTTTCACAGAAGTGCTGTCCGATGGAGCGGGGGCTTCAATCTCCTGAGAAGCTTCAGCATCGTTGATATTGTCGTTATCGTTCATAGTGATGTTCCGTTTTCCACTGCGTGCGAAGTCGCTTGCAATGGCATAGTTAACTGTTGACCTTCGGTCACTTCGGTACTCATGGAAGCATGATCCGAAACCCCCAACATATCGCCAAAATCCTTCACGGGGTCTGTGCCGCGATCTGGCGACTCCAACAAAGGAAGCTGATCCAACGAGCTCAAGCCCAAATCGTCCAAAAACTGCCGCGTTGTCGCATAAAGCGCCGGTCTCCCGGGCGCCTCACGATGCCCGATAACTTCTACCCAACCCCGATCCTCCAACTGTTTGATCAACAGTGAACTGATCGTGACTCCCCGAATGTCTTCCATGTCCCCGCGCGTAACCGGTTGCCGGTAAGCGATGATGGCCAAAGTCTCCAGCGTCGCACGGGTGTACTTGGGGGGCTTCTCCGGATGGAGCCTGTCCAGAAACTCCCGCATCTCGGGACGGCTCTGAAATCGCCAGCCAGAGGCCACACTCACCAACTCTACGCCGCGCTCAGCCCACTGCATCTGGAGTTCCAGCAACAAGGACTTGACCGTATCTGCACCGATTTCATCGGCAAATAGCTCTCTCAGCACGCGAACCGTCAAAGGCTGAGGTGAACAAATCAAAGCGGTTTCGAGCACACGCTTAGCATCGACCATGTTCATAGTCTGGACTCAAAGATGGAAACCGGTGTTTGTTGCGGACCGGAGTCAACCGCACTAGGTAGGAGAAGCTGCTTGCTTGGATCGACTACCCTACGTGAAACGTAGTTACAAACCTCCCGGTTTGGTAGCAGGATTGTAACCGAGCCCCAATTGAACAGAAAGTGCCAAGAAATCGGGCGGCGGTGGCGACTCAAAAGTTAAATTGGCCCCTGTGACAGGATGTTGAAATGCCAGTCGACAGGCATGCAAGGCTTGTCGACCCATATCCGCCGCCGGGGCACCACCATAAACCGGGTCAGCGACCAAAGGGTGCCCGAGGTGCGCCATGTGGACCCGGATTTGGTGCGTGCGGCCGGTGTGCAGAATACAGCGAACCCAGCAAGCGACCTGACTGGTTGACAGCAATTCAAAGTCCGTTCTGGCTTCTTTGCCCGCGTGTAGACCCAAGTCCACCACCGCCATTCTCAATCGGTTTCGCGGATCCCGACCAATCGACGCGCTGACGGTCTTTAGTCCCTGCCACGGCCATGCCTTGTGGGCGATCGCGAAATACTGGCGACTGACCTCCCTGGCTGCAATTGCCTTCACCAAAAAATCCATGGCAAGCCGTGTGCGCGCCACCACCATCAAACCACTGGTGTCCTTGTCCAAGCGATGGACAATACCGGCACGCGGAACCAAAGCCGCGTGAGCACTGTACGCCAGCAAGCCGTTCAACAAAGTTCCACTCCAGTTACCCGGCGCCGGGTGAACCACCAAACCCGGTGGTTTGTTGATCACCAGAACATGCTCATCTTCGTACATCACATCCAGTGACATGGACTCAGGCTTGAAAGCCTGGCTTTGAGGTGTGGGGCGCAGTTCAATCACTGCGGAGTCGCCTACCTTGACCTTGACTGAAGTCTTCAAGACCACGCGACCATTCAGTTGCACCAAGCCCAGCTCTATCAGCTGCTGCAAATAGCTGCGCGAGAATTCTTCCACATGAAAAGCGAGCGCGCGATCCAAGCGCTCGCCATGGACATCCGCCGAGAAAACGAGGTGACGCAGCTCCGTTTCACCCGCGATATCCGAGGGGTCTTCCGCCTCTTGTTCCGCAGAGTGCGTCGATATAATTCCCGTGGTTTGTATCAAGAAGGTCCCCAAAATGCTGCGTGCGAAATTATCGGTCGTTTATGCCCCCATGCTGGCGGCTTTGGCCAGTCTGCTCGTGGCCTGCTCCAGTGCTCCCGTCGACAAAACCGCAGGCATGAGCCCGAATCGCTTGTACGCGGAAGCAAAAGACGAAATGGGCTCCTCACAATGGGACAAAGCGGTGCCCTTACTGGAGAAGCTGGAAGCGCGCGCAGCAGGAACTCCATTGGCACAGCAAGCCCAGCTCGACAAAGCCTATGCGCACTTCAAGGCTGGCGAACAGGCGCAGTCTCTGGCCACACTAGAGCGATTTATCAAACTCCACCCAGCCAGCCCGGCTTTAGACTATGCGATCTACTTGAAGGGCATCGTGAACTTCAACGATGACTTGGGCCTGCTATCGGCGGTTACTCGCCAGGATCTGGCAGAACGTGATCAAAAAGCGGCCAAAGAATCGTTCGAATCTTTCAAAGAATTGACCTCACGCTTTCCCGACTCGAAATACACCCCCGATGCACGCCAACGCATGAACTACATCGTGGGCTCACTGGCACAGTCTGAAGTGCATGTGGCACGCTATTACTACAAGCGGGGCGCCTATCTGGCAGCCGCAAACCGCGCCCAACAATGCCTGACAGATTACCGCGATGTACCCGCCACAGAGGAAGCATTGTTTATTTTGTACAAATCGTACGACGCGCTGGGCATGGTTCAGTTGCGGGACGATGCAAAGCGAATCCTCGACAAAAACTACCCGCAATCGGAGTTTGTCGCTGACGGCGGAAAGGCTAACTCCAATCCGTGGTGGAAGCTTTGGTAAGTTCACCAAGCGCTGCGTAATACTGAGCCTCTTCAGACAAGGGGCGCATGGCGGGCAAAGCAGAGAGCAACTTTCGACCATACGCCATCGTGCGCAAGCGGGGATCACAGACCACCAAAACGCCGCGGTCGGATTCCCGGCGTATCAAGCGGCCAACGCCTTGTTTTAGGGCGATTCCTGCCATCGGCAGCTGAACCTCATTGAACGAGCTCCCCCCTTCGACCTCCACCTTGGCGCAGCGCGCCTGCAATAAGGGGTCGTCGGGCGGTGCAAATGGAATTTTGTCGATGACCAACAGTTGCAAAGCGCCCCCGGCAATATCGACGCCTTCCCAAAACGTAGCCGCCCCCACCAAGATCAAACCAGACCCATGCTTTGACTGAAAGTGATTGAGCAAGTCGCGCTTTGAAGCTTCGCCTTGCACTATCACACGAATATCAAGGTGCTCAGGCAACAGCTTGCGTATGCTGTCTGCGATGTGTCGCATGGCACGCAATGTGGTGGTCAGTACCATCGTGTGCCCCCCGAGTAACTGCGCCGACTGCGCCACCAGTGCCGCTACGGCGCTGCTGTGTTGTTGAGAGGACGGAAGCGCAAACGACTTGGGAACATACAAAGCCGCTTGTTGCGGGTAGTTGAATGGGCTCGGGATCCGCAAGCAAGCCGCATCTTGCAATCCGCTAGATGCAAGAAACCAGTCCAGGTCGTTGCCCACACCCAAGGTGGCCGATGTAAAGACCCACGACTTGAGCGAATCAACCCCACCACCAGACACCACCTTGGCTTGCATCGCCTCAGAGATATCCATCGGAGACTCCACGCACCGCAAACGTGCACCCGACTCCACCCAGCGAATCAGCCCGTCCTGAACCGGAAGAAGCGCACGCTCGACCTGCTCCAAGAGCGCGCTTGCACGCTCAAAAAGGGTTCGCACATCAGGATGCGCATCGCACACCCCCTGGAGCGCCATCGTGAGCGTCCGGATAGTGTCCACAAAGCGCACCATCCGGGAAGTCCAATTCGCAGGGGACAAACCGTCTGGAACTCCCAGCGCCCACAAGGCACGCTGCGGCGCACCCCGTTGCTCCGTGAACACCGCATGCAGGGCAACCACGGCCATTTCCATCTGCTCGACCAGGTAAGGCCAATCGGCAAGTCCGCGCGCACACTGTGCACCCGTAAAGACCACATCGCGCCCCAAAGCCAAGGCCTGGCCTGTCGACCATTGACGCCCCAAAAACTGAACACCGATGTCATTGAGTTGGTGCGCTTCATCAAAGACCACCGTGTTCACGGTGGGCAGTAATTCAGCCACTCCGGACTCACGCACATTCGCATCAGCAAAGAACAAATGGTGGTTGATCACCACCATGTCGGCATTCATGGCGTCACGCCGCGCCTTGTACAAAAAACAATCGGTATAACGGGGGCACTTGGATGCTCCGCAGTTTTCCCGGGTGGAGGTCACTAGCGGTAAAACTTGGGCAGACTCCTCCAAAGCAGGCACCTCTGCAACATCCCCGAAACGGGTAGATACCGCCCACTGCTCCACCTGCCCCAACAAACGCAACGGTGCCGCAGTCTGCAGCATGCCGTCATGCCGCGCATTAGTCAGCCGGTGTAGGCAAAGATAACTGCTACGACCTTTGAGCAGTGCCACTCTGGCCGGACTTTTCAGCATGGCTATGACCGCCGGAATATCGCGACCGAACAACTGGTCCTGCAGCGCTTTGGTAGCGGTGGATATCAACACCTTATGCTCGCTGAGCAGCGAGGGAACGAGATAGGCATAGGTCTTACCAATCCCCGTGCCGGCTTCCACAACAAGTGTTCCGCCTGTTTCCATTGTTTCAGCGACCGCTCGCGCCATTTGGATTTGCCCTGTACGTGGCACGTACTCCGGGACGGATTGTGCGAGCGCGCCCGCATCACTGAACACAGCCTCAACGGCAGCAACCACTTGAGACATCAGGCGGATTCGTTCGGACCCAAACTGCGCTGCAGCTGGAAAATGGCATCGCGCAACCCCAAGCGCCGTTTCTTGAGGCGTTGAAGCAGCAACTCATCTTTGACACCACCTTCCGAGGATGCAAGGTCTATGCATGCGTCAAGATCGCTGTGCGCCATACGGAGCTCGATGAGCCGACGCTCAGGTGAATGTAGATTAGTTTCCAAAGGTAAAAGCGGCCGACAAGGTGGTTAAACTGACCGCCAGAAGCAACGGCCGCTCGATAATACGGCCTGCCATACCGGCACACGACCGATTTTTTCGCAAGCACCAATCCATGTCCTCTGGTTACCGCCTCAGCGCCTCTACCGGCATCCACAAGGGTGACCGCGAATATCAGCAGGACCAAGTCTCGCTATTCAAGCATCCGAGGGTGAACGGATGCATTTTGGCGATCGTGGCTGACGGCATGGGTGGACGCAGTGGCGGCAGGAAAGCCTCAGACCAAGTCATGCTCACAGCGAAGCAGCTCTTCGAGCGCTACGATCCCGCAACAGACGACGCGGCCGTTACATTGCGCCAAGTGGTGGAAGAAGCGCATATCGTGATCAAGTTGACTGCGATTTCCTCCGAAGAAGAGCCGCACAGCACCCTTGCAGCATTCTTGATCAATCCCGGCGGCGACTGTCATTGGGCCCATACCGGTGACTCCCGGGTTTACCAGTTCCATGGAAACCGGTTCGTCAAACGAACCATGGACCATTCTTACGTGCAGGCCTTGATCAATCGCGGGGAAATCACGGA
>DAINNP010000071.1:7120-9565 GCA_036735785.1 Rhodoferax sp.
CCTTCGAACTGCAACTGCTGTCGCTCTGCCTCTACTGCCTCCAGCGAGTCAGCAAAGGCGGGCAAGAAAACTGCCTGCAGCAAGACCAAGCGGACCACAAAGGACAAAATTTTCATGTCAATCGGGTGTCCACTGTACGACGCTCAAGCTCCAAAAACTCTTTGGACTGCATTTCTGTCAAGCGGGACACGGTGCGCGGAAACTCATGGGACATGGGGCCTTCGGTATACAACTGCTCCGGAGCTACATCTGCAGACATGATCAGTTTCACGCGGCGGTCATAGAGCACGTCCACCAACCAGGTGAAGCGCCGGGCTTCGGATGCCATGCGCACCGGCATGTGCGGCACACCACTCAGGAAGACGGTGTGGAAACGTGAGGCGATTTCGAGGTAATCATTTTGCGAGCGGGGACCACCACACAAGGTCTTGAAGTCAAACCACACCACGCCCCCTGCCTTGCGCACCGCGCCGATCTGGCGCGACTCGATATGCAGCAGAGGGTCTTCATCATGCTGCTCGGCCAGTGCATTGAAGGTGGCCGTCATCGCTGCATCTGCCACCGGGCCATTGGGCACGTGGTAAAGCTTGGCATCCTCCAGGGTGCGCCGGCGGTAATCGGTCCCGTTATCCACGTTGAGCACCTCCAGCTTCGCGTTCAACAAAGCAATGGCCGGCAAGATGCGGTCCCGGTGCAGGCCGCCGGGGTAGAGGTCATCCGGCTTGAAATTCGAGGTCGTCACAAAACCTACGCCGTTGTCAAACAGGGCGTTGAGCAAACGGTGCAGGATCATGGCGTCCGTGATGTCCGCCACGTGGAACTCGTCAAAGCAAATCAAGCGGTAACGCTTGGACATGCGCTTACCCAGTTCATCCAGCGGATTCACCGTGCCTTGCAGGTTCACCAGTTCGTGGTGTACCTCGCGCATAAATTCATGGAAATGCAAGCGTGTTTTACGCTTGAGCGGAACGGCATTGAAAAAGCAATCCATCAGGAAGCTCTTTCCCCGCCCTACCCCGCCGAACATATACACGCCCTTTGGGATCTCGGGCCGATTGATCAGCTTCTTGAGGGCATTCGAGCGCTTCGCTTTGTAAGCAGCCCAATCGCTGGCACAGCGCTCCAGAGCCTCCACGGCACGCAACTGTGCAGGGTCGGCTGTGTATCCACGGACCTTCAACTCCGCCTCGTAGGCTTCTTTAACGCTCAAGGCTTACTCCGGTATGCTACAAAAAGAGAAGCTGCTAGCGCATTATTCATGCGGGCTAGCAGCTTATTTGGCAAAAAAACCGATCAGAAGTTCAGCGTACGCTTGTCCACGGCCAACGCCGCTTCCTTGGTGGCTTCACTCAAGGAGGGGTGCGCATGGCAGATGCGTGCGATGTCTTCCGCACTGGCCTTGAACTCCATGGCCACCACGGCTTCAGAAATCAGCTCGGAGGCTTGTGGTCCAACGATGTGAACGCCCAAGATTTCGTCGGTCGTGGCATCGGCCAAGAACTTCACGAAACCGGTGGTGTCGCCCAAAGCGCGTGCACGGCCATTCGCCAGGAACGGGAACTGACCGGCCTTGTACGCCACGCCATCCGCCTTGAGCTGTTGCTCGGTGCGGCCGACCCATGCGATCTCAGGGCTGGTGTAGATCACCCAAGGGATAGTGTTGAAATTGACGTGTCCGTGCTGACCGGCAATGCGCTCAGCCACAGCAACGCCCTCTTCTTCCGCCTTGTGCGCCAACATCGGGCCACGCACCACGTCGCCCACCGCCCATACACCGGGCAAATTGGTTTTGCAGTCGCCGTCCACTACGATCGCACCGCGCTCGTCCAGCGCCAAGCCTACAGCCTCAGTGTTCAGACCGATGGTGTTGGGCACGCGGCCGATGGAGATGATGAGTTTGTCGACATCCAGCGTCTGGGCTTCGCCCTTGGCGTTGGTGTAGGCAACTGACACGCCCTTTTTGCCGTTTTTGATTTCGCCGACCTTCACGCCCAGCTCAATCTTCAGGCCCTGCTTGGTGAACGCCTTGAGGGCTTCCTTTGCAACACCCTCATCCACAGCGCCCAAGAATGTCGGGAGACCTTCGAGGATGGTGACTTCCGCACCCAGGCGTTTCCAAACCGAACCCATCTCCAAGCCGATCACGCCGGAGCCGATCAGGCCCAACTTCTTGGGCACTTCGCCGATGTTCAAAGCGCCGTCGTTGGACAACACATTGACTTCATCAAAAGGCGTACCGGGCAATGCGCGGGCATTGGAACCTGTCGCGATGATGATTTGCTTGCCGGTGATGGTTTCTTCGGCAGCGCCGGCGACCTTGATTTCGTAGCCGCCTTCAGCAGCCTTCACGAAAGAGCCACGACCGTGGAAAAACGCAATCTTGTTCTTTTTGAACAAGTACAAGATGCCGTCGTTGTTTTGCTTCACGACGGTGTTCTTGCGGGC
>DAINNP010000072.1:0-7269 GCA_036735785.1 Rhodoferax sp.
ACCGCTGGCGCGACCAGATGGTGGCCGACCTGCGCAAGGTCATGAAGCTCAACCGCCACAACTCCCTGCTCAAAACCGGGCGCATTGAAGAATCCCTGGCCGAGCACCGCGCCATCATGGACGCCCTGGCTGCCCGCGACCCTACGCTTACCGCGCAGCGCATGGCGGAGCACTTTGCCAACGGGCTGACCGCAGCCGAATAATCAGCCGTTAAAAGCGCTTGGTAGCGCCGATGTATTGCGGGCTGACATCCGCCTGCCAACCCTTTGGCTTTTGCGCAGACAAGCTTGGCATCAAAGAGCCGATGGCGTAGCCCAAGAAGGCTCCTGCAACCGTATCTGAAAACCAATGCTCACCCTGCTGTATGCGGCCCAATGCACTGGTTGCAGCCAAAGCATACAAGCCCGGCTGGTCATACCGTTGGGCAAAAGGGGTGATCAGCGCAAAAGTGGTTGCCACATGGTTGGATGCAAAGCTTGATTGACCGGCATTCGCCGTTCCGCCTTGGAAATCAGATGCCCCGAACCCGTCTTTAGGGCGAGATCTGCCCACTGCATATTTCAAGACGGTGTTGGCGCCCAAGGTCACGCCAGCAGCCATGAGAGAGGAGCGCGCAGTGTCCGCAGCGCTATCACCCGCCAGACCCGTCGCCAAAGCGCCAGTACCAAAGGCTAGCGCTACCGGCAATGCATTACTCAACTTCGCCGCACGCTCCCAGCCGCCGCCTTGATGATTGGCTGCCCAATTCTTCAACTCGGTATCTGCAAAACCAGAGAGCATCACGCCAGCGACACCCGTAGCCCAAGCAGATGCCGGAACACCGGACACACGTTGACCAAATTGTTTGGCAGCGCCACCCACTTGACCCCATGAATTCACGGGGTCACTCTCAATGAGCGAAAGGTCTTCGCCAAAGCGGAAACGATTTTTTTGGCGGGTTGTGGGGTCGGACACCCATTGCATGGCGCGTGCATCACGTTGAGCTGTCAAGTCGAACAGCCCCACACTCCTAGCTAGACGGGCACCGCCATCCCGAGTGAGGGGTGACCAAACTACGTTGGCAGTTCCAGCGCTGGTTTTTGGAAGGAGCAGATCAATCGGGATCGTGACGTAAATACCCTTGTCGAAGCTGCCCTCGCCAAACTGCTCTGCAGACACGTTGGTTTTGGTAGCCCATGCACCAATCGTCGTGCCGTTGGCAAAAACACGATGCAGGTCCAAGGTGGCACCAACATCCCCTGCCAAATACTGGCCCACCTGCAGCTTGGCCCGCAGCCCATTCCACCCGGTATCCCAATACGCCGTCGCGTGACCGGTGTTTACTTGATAGTCCCGAAGCGCAAAATCCTGCGAAAAACCTCGCTGTCGCACACGGTTGACATCGACGCCAAAAGCAAAGTTGCTTTGCCATGGCCGGTACAACCACTCACCGCCGACGCCCGCGTACATAGACTCCAAAAAGCCTCCGTAAACGCTGGCATAGTGCCCGCCACCGAAATCTTCGACATGTGTAACTTGCAACTCAGGAAGGGTCACCCGAGAAGAGGTGACGTAGCGTCGAACGTCTGTGCGCACCCGCGGCAGATTGCTGGGCGCGTTGTATACGAAAGTATCGTAGTTGTCGAAAGCTCGACCATTCAGGGTTGCGCTTAGCCACGTTGTCGGAGTCAAGCGCTGCTCGAACTTGGCCGATACCCCTGCGCGGTAAAGCACAAAGCCGTCGGGGCCCCCAAAACTTTGGCTGTAACTCGGAACCACCGCGAAACTTGAGGCGCTCTTATCGGAAAGAAACCCATCGCCTCCATCGCTCGCGCTGACGGGGGCCATCCGCGCAGTAGAAGCCCGCGCTTGAAGGGCCGGCAGCGTTAAAGCCGGCGCTTGAGCCTGCGTTTGCTGGGCCAACCACTCAGCGCGATCGATATCAAGCCCCATCATGGCCAAGCCGCGTTCGCTCAACTCGAAGGAAAAGTGCCTCACGGCTGCGGGTGCTCGGTGGTGCAATATACGGATAGCCTTCACTACCCGCTCTTTCAAAAAGATTGCGCCATCTGACTCAGCAAACAAAACGAGGCGATGCCCTTGGATCGAAAGCGCGCGGACAGTCCAGCCCGTTTGAGCGTTGATTTCAGTGGCAATCGCTGACCAGTTCAGCGGCTCCGCTGGCGACAGGGGCTTGGCAGCCAAAGCGGGCAAAGGTCGGTCTAGGAACTTTGGCATCTCCAGCTGATGCAACCCAAAATGGAGCGTTAAGCCTAGCATCACGCGATTACCGCGTTCGTAGCCGGCAGATAAATCTACATTGGGGGAATAACGATAGACCATTCCGAAATTGAATGGGGAGTCTTGTTTCTCGCGTCCACCGAGCGGCTCTGAGGCGTAGTTGTTTCCCTCGTATTCGGCTTTGAGCACCCATTTTCCTGTGGGAGAACTCCACTGGATGCCCCCGAAAACCGATGCGTCACCACGAAACAGATTCTGTTCATTGGTTTCGCCTCCAGATGCGGTGCTGATGGTAGATCGCTTGTTGAAGGAATTACCTAAAAATCCGAGAGGCGAATGGATATCACCCCTTCCCCCCAGATTCCCCCAACCCAAGCCCAAACTAGCATCCCATGCGCCCCAGCGCTTGTTGGCAACCAAATACTCGCCGGAGAATAAGCCGGTACCACCAATATCACGCATACCGACCGCCAGCTCGGGCAGATTTGCGCTTTCTTGGAGAAGCCGCAGCTTCACGTCAATCGATTTATCTTTGTATGTCTGATCGCCTGCAATGGACTCTCCGTACAAACGATTGGCGATGTCGGTGTATCTGAAACCTGCTTCCATTCCATCGAATGGTTGCAGCATGACGGTTCCACGCGTATAGGGATACGAGCCTGAAAAATGGGTCCTGACACTCCCGGCTGGCGCCATTCGCGCAGTCGGCGTTTGCAACAAGCCGATTTCCCCCCAATCACTTGCCGTCAACTGCGACTTGGTGATCACACGTTTTTCTAGGAGCGCAGCGGGCTCAAACCTAGGCTTTTCAGGCCAAATAGTTTCAGCCGGTGGCTGGGTCGCCAGAAACCGCGCGAGGTTGGCGGAGGTACCTTCACCCACAGCGCCACGTCCGGGAGCCCAAATCCACGCACCGGGCGCCAACTCGATATCTTGTTCAGCATTCCACTCAGCAAAGGCTACTTTGATCACCCGGCCATCCGGCTGAACGACCCACACCGTATCAATAGGCGATTCGGCGGCAATACAAGCACGGACATACTGTCGTAGTTGCGAAAGAGGCTGATGCGTCACCAGGCAGACTTGCCCATCATGCCCCATCACCCCGACAGTGCTAGGTTCGCGAAACCAACGAACATGGTCACGATCGCCCAGCACCGGGTCGAACTGTGGTGACACTTGCAACCAATATCCGTCGGCACTAGCAAGCGGCACACGCCCCGTGACAGGAAGTGACTCCAACACACGCAGCGCCCCGACACCACTCGTCTCCCGTGAGGTAGCCGCACGTAGGCCGGAAATCACTGCATTTCGCAGGGCCAGTTGCGGACCTCGCTCCGCCGCAACCAACCAATGCAAGGCATACGAATTCGGCATTGCAGGCACATTGCGGAGTACCCAATCACTCAACCGCTCGCCTGCCTGAACGGCCCCAGAGACCGCTTCGGTTGGCGGCACGCTTTTCAGTTGCCCAGAATCCAACAACTCAGCGGAGACTCGCGGCGCCCAAGCTAAGCCCAGCAAGACCACGAACGTCGTATTGCGATTCAAAAACCGGCTATTCATTGCCCCGCTCCGCGCAAAGGCCATTGGAGAAACTGAAAACACATTTGAGCGCTCACGCATTGCCGGGAGAAAACCACTCGTTCTTCCCCATTCTCTTGGGCAACTGCAAACCAACTCTCCGGCAAAACAGCTTGCGGGCCATCAGCACCGACTTGCTCACGGAACCAGGTGTAATTTTTCAGCGAAGACGGGGGCATAGCTTCTGACAAAGAGAAAGGCAACCGAAGAGTTCCATCAGCGGAAGCAGCCATTCGTGTGAGCTTCAGGGGCTCCTCAATGTTTGAGAGATAGCTCGGCAACTCGCTTCTGGACCGCATATAGACGGGAGCCTTGTTCACCGACACGGTTTCCCAAGAAGGAATTTTTGACAGGAACCGCACAGAAGTCCAATCAACTGGGAGCCCATTGGTTCCCACCAGTCTTCCCGATTGAAACTTGAAAATTTCACCTTGTGCTGAGTACCAGACCTCCACAGGCACCTCGGGGACTTGAAGCACATTGCCGAGTACCAGCAAGGTTGGCAGGCTCCCTTCCTGATGCACCAGTAAATAACGTAACGAGGGGTTTAACCGGGAAGCCAGCTTATCCAGTCGCGCCTTGGTCGATTCTTCTTTATGAAACAAATAGGCGGCTGTTTCAGTCTCAGGGCCTAGCAGCGAGGAACAGCCGCTTGCTAAGACTATGAGCCCCCCCAAAATGAGTCGAGCGATAAGATTCAATGGAGGGTGCCCCAATAAAAAAGGCGCCCGCAGGCGCCTAGGAGAACAAAAACTGATCAGCGTGTGCCGGCAGTTGTTCCTTGTGTAGTTCCGGAAGTCGATTTGTTGGATTCGGTCACAGCTATTGTTGCAACGCCAACAGCAATTGCAATCAAAGCAGGAGATGCTGCAACAGCAGCAACACCACCAGCAGCTGCAGCACCAGTAGTGGCCGCAGCACCGGTAGTAGTCGTGGCTGCAGCAGGAGCTGCTGCTTGAGCGAATACTGACTGAGAAGTAAAGGACGCCAAAACGACTACTGCGGCCAACAATTTAGAAACTTTCATAGCAAACCCCTTTTTAAAAATCTATGAATCAGACCAAGCTAGGCCAACATACAGCCGCCCCAGACCCTCGGATATTACTACACTCACACCGTCAATTCACCCCGAAAGAACGTCGAACTGCGTGTCGCAAACGCAACAGTTTCTCTGCCGACTCAGGGTCGGCGACTGCATTTTTAACCGCATGACGCATGAAGACAAAAAGCAGCAAGATAAAAAACGCTGCAAGAGTCACTAGCGTGGCAATTAGCGCTTTTTTTGGTTTACTTTTCCTCTCTGGAGGAACTGCTACATCTACCACCTGAATCAGCGCCCCTTCACGGGCTTCGTCGACCCGGGCCAATTCGTATTGTTTGGAAAACAATTCAAAAAGGGTTTCGTAGTATTTGACGTCCCGAACTCGCCCTACATAGTCTGCGTTATCACCATCTACCGGGGATGGTTTCTCCAATTTTGCAAACTGTGTTCTAAGCGCGGAAAGCTCCGTCATCGCTTGCTTAAAGTCAGGTGCAGACTCTGTCAAGTAGCCGCGCATACTAGCAACTTTTACTTCTTGAGCAGCTATTTGCGCCTGCACTTGCGCCACAGCACTGATCGCAGCAGCAGGGTTGGACTTCAGAGCGGAACTGTTCACCCCCGAACTGCGGAGGGCAGCTTCAGCAATTGACAATTTTTGCTTGGTGGATTCGAGCTGGGTTTCAAAGAAGACTCTGCGCTGCTGAGCCTCGGTAACCGCCAATCGGGCAAGCAAAACCCGAAGTTCTTCAACATAGGCATTCGCAATATCCGCGGCAAGCTTGGGTGAGCTGTTGTCGACAGAAATAACGATAAGGCCGTCTTTACCTGACGTGATTTTGCTGACTCCATCCAATTGCGCTCGGGCATCAGTCAAAGACTTGAGCTCAAATCGCTCAAGCAAGCCAAATCTATTAATCAAGGCATTGGCCACCGCGTCGCTCTTCAGCAGCGAAACATATTGATCATTCGGACTCTTGATGCCGGCGGCTGCACCGGCCACACCGCCTAAAGCCCCAAGGCTTTGCAGCATCATCGCAGCACTCCCCTGTTGCTGTTGCGGAGGCATGAATACAGTACCAGCAGTGTACGTTGGCGCCAGTGTGAATGAAATGGCAAGTGCTGCAAGTCCCAAAGCAATCGGGGCCAGGATCAATAAGCGCAGGTTTTCGGCAACTACTTGCAGCAAGTCCAAAAGACTGATTTCATCGTTTTCAACCGTATCTGTGTTGGATTCGTTATTCATGGAATTCATCAGTTCCGCAGAGTTTTGATAGCAGCGGCGCCGATACCCAAATTGGCAAAAATCTGGGTCAAATCTTTCAATGACCGCACGGTAAATGCATAAACAGATTCACGGTCCAGCTTGGCGGGCACGACCAGGGTATCTCCGGGCATCACGGCAAGTGACTCAAAACCACTGCCGAATATCCGATTGCTATCCCGCCTAGACACCACACTGCCATCCGCCCTCAATACGAAAGCACCGCTGGACTCGGCATCTTCAGTAGTACCTGCGGCCCGCACCACATCGCCCACGGTCTTTCCTGGCTTGAAAATCATTGCATTTTCGTTATAGACGGCACCAAAGGCCGAGATAAACCCAGGCATCGACGGCACTAGCACACGATCTCCATCCTCTAAGGGAAGGTTAGGTAAACCTGCCAAACTCTGGGCCGCGGTATCGAGCTCAAGTGCTAACCGGCCGTTGCTCTTGAGCGCTTTCAGCCGGTCAATTTGTGATTTCAGTTGCGCTTGCTGTTGTTGGGCTACCAAAGCCAATGTGGCGGCGTCTTGTCCACTCGCAGACGAACTGGTTGGTACCTTGCTTTGTAGTTCGCCCTCCAAGCGCCGAACCAACGAACTGAGATTTTCTTGCTGCCGCAGGCGGACTGACTCACGGCTGAACTCTGTGCCAAACAAATAGGCCTGTGGGGTCAAACCACCAATACGCTTGATGAGCTGCGGCAATGTCTCTCCGGGAAGAGCTTCGTACACGCCAGGGGCTGCGACTTCACCCTCCAAACGAACCAACCTCGTCTGTTTTTCCTGAGGGAGCGCCATGTCTTTTTGACTGACGATCGTTAGCACATCCCCCGGTTGTAATGCGAGATTATGCTGAGGATCGCGCCCCACGACTGCCTTGGCCAAGTTGAACGGAACTAACGTGACACTCAGATCAGTGCGAGACAAACGTTCAATTACCGCGTAATCCCAATTGATTTGCTCATTTTTATTTCTTACCCGTTCGTCGAAACCACGCTTTTCATCCCGACTACCAGCACCTTTGGTATCAGTGTCACTTGGAATGCGGGTCAAGCCATTCATGCGGCGGAAATACTCCTGCGTGATGAGCGCATCCCGGTCCGGAATCAAATCTGAAACACGCATTCCGTCGAACCAGCTGTATCGAAGAGGCTCAGCGA
>DAINNP010000072.1:7369-9451 GCA_036735785.1 Rhodoferax sp.
ATCAAATCTGAAACACGCATTCCGTCGAACCAGCTGTATCGAAGAGGCTCAGCGACCACTCCCTGAAGAGTTACCGCGTTGGAAAACGCGCCGCTCACTGGCAACAGTGTCAAGATGTCGCCGGGTACCAAGGCTTGCGCCAGCCCTTTAGCATCCAGAGCAATATCGACCACCTGCCGCGGTGGTGTTTTGTCCGCGAAGACACGTTCAAGCAATGCTTTGCGGAAATTTGCGACCGGAGAAGCGCCGCCGCCCAAGGCCAACACATCGCCGATGGTGGTCGTCGCATCTTTGAGTTCGTAAACCGCTTTTTGGTCATACGCACCCGCTATGGCAACACGACGAGTCGCTGGCGGAATAAAGACGACGTCGCCGGGCAACACAGGCATATCTGCTGATTTATCGCCTTTGGCGATGAAGTCGTACAAATCAAGCTTCGTCACCACCCGGCCTGCGCGACGCAATTCAATGCTTCGCATTGACCCGTTTGCGCTCGGGCCACCGCTGGCAAACAGAACGTTTACCAAGGTACTGAGGCTGGAGACAGAATAGGTCCCAGGGCGACGCGCTTGGCCCACCACATAGACTTGGACGCTACGCAACTTCCCCAACGTGGCGCTCAAACCGAAGTTCGTAAACACCTTGCTGAGATGCCCTTTGAGGGCAGGCTCGAGATTGGCACTGGTCACACCGGCCAGCGAAAGAGACCCTACCTTTGGAATGAAAATTCGGCCTTCGCGGTCCAACACAAACGAGGCGGACTCGTCAATTGCACCCCAAATTTGTACCTGCACTTCGTCGCCCGGGCCAAGTACATAGTTTGCCGGTGCCGCGAGGCCTGCATCGGTCGCATAGGTCTGAGGAAACTCAAAAAGCTGACTCCCGAAGATCGGAAGCAAAGTCCCTGTCGACTCTTGAGCAAACTTCTGAAATTGGCTCGGTGGCTCTTCTTTCCAAGCCGCCCCCCCCGTTTCAGGCAACGTCAACGCGGGCTCACTAGCACCTGACGGCTCATTAGACCTTGCATGTCTGCCAGGCAGAGCGACGCCTCTGGCTTGATTGGGGGCGCTTGAGACACCATTGACAGTAGATGGCAAGTTGCGAATGGGCGCTTCTGCGCCAACCTGGCCTACATTAGAAAAAGTGCCGGGATTACCGAATTGTGCGTTGGTGACAGAAGCACAGCCCAACACACCCAAGGCCAGTGTGATCCGGGATAAAAAATACGAAAACTTCATAGAAAGCACACCTAACCAGAAATAAAACTTCGACTAAGAATACATATCAGGCAGCTAGCCTTACGCTGCGCCGATGACAGCGCGCCTGTATCTTTTATTGCCCATCAGCAGCACAAAGCCAAAACTTCCCTAGTCTACCCTGCTCAGAAAGGGCAATCCCCCAAACCATCCGCCTATCGCTTCCTCACAAACAAGCTCTGCGTCGCACGCCCGATCAAACCCTGCTCGTCGTACAGCGAAGACTCCGCCAGCCCCCCGCCGTGGCTGGACAGATGGGTGCGTGCATCCAGACACACCCACTCGCCTACCGGCTTGCGCAGCAGGTTGATGGTGAGGTCGGAGTTCACAAACACGTGGCTCGACAAATCAAGGATGGCGCTGATACCGTTGCCTGAGTCTGCTGCCACCGCCACGCGCTGGTAAGCACTTGGCGTTAGGCCCATCACCAGCGGATGACTCATGCGAAACCACACCGCGCTCGGGCCGGCAAACATGCGACCCTGGGCCATTCGCGTTTCCACCAGATCAGGGTAGCCCCATTCGTGATGTGCAAACGGGAAACGTTGCACCGGTGACGCATCCGGTGCTTTGGGTGCCATCGGCAAGGGGTGGCCGGGCAAGCTATCGGGCAAGCTCACCTCGTCCTGACGCTGAAACAGCGCGGTGGCGCGAATCACCTCTTTGCCATCGGCCAACGCAACCGCAGAGAAGTGGCCGGCATTACGACCCACATAGTCTTCTTGCACCCTTACTTCGATATCGCCAATCGGCACAGGGCGCAACAAATTGGAAGTCAAGCGGGCCAAGTGGTGCAGCCCCTGCGCTTGGGCGGCGGCTTCCAAGG
>DAINNP010000073.1:0-9347 GCA_036735785.1 Rhodoferax sp.
CGCATGATGCCTTCGGTGCCCTTGGTGTAGCCCGTGGCCACGATCACGCTGTTGGCCAGGTCCAGATCCTTGAAGCTGTGGGCAATGCGCTCATCGATGCTCCAGGCTTCGTTGTCGTCAAAACCGGCCAGATCCATCAGCACGGCGTTCACGCCATTGGCCTTGAGGATTTCCACCGAGTTGAACGCACTGTGCGATTCGCCGATGGAGGCCAACACCTCGCGGGCGGCCAGCAGCACGTCATGGCGGCTCAGGTAGCCGCTGGCCAGCACATGGTGCATGGCACTCAAATACTCGCGGGCCTGGGCAATGCGCTGATCAATAAACGCATCCGCCACCACCAGAGGTAGACCGATATCCGCATACGCAGTATTCAGTTTTTTGAGGCTTACGGCCAGACCGGTCAAGGCATCCTGGTACCCCTTGCCTTCAGCAAACAGGGCGTAGATGCCGCGCTCGCCGGTTTTCTTGTGCTCCAGCAGCTGGTTGGTCACACCGGAGTAGGCAGACACCACGTAAATACGGCCGTAAATGCGCTTAGGGTCGTGCAACACGATGTGACGCAGCACATCGCCAAAAGCGGTCATGGAGGTGCCGCCGATTTTTTCGACAGAGATCTTCGAGGAATTTACGTCGTGCATGGACAAGCTTGGGGTGGGCAAAAAGGTAAAAAAATCCGGCTGGAAATGAACGCAGGGAGTGCCGGTGACGGAAAGCCCTCTATTTTCGCCTACTTTAAGAGGCTTGCGGCAGCGTCCGATAGCGCATGACCTGCACCATCGCACTGGCGCTCAAGGGCCGACTGAAGTAATAGCCCTGGAAACCTTTGCATCCCAGCTCCAACAAACGTGCACAGTGCGCCTGGGTCTCGACGCCCTCTGCAATGACCCTCAAGCCCAAGGTTTCAGCCAGCACAATGACCATGCGGGCAATGGCAGCGTCATTCGGGTCGTCCAACACATCACGCACAAAACTCTGGTCGATTTTGATTTGGTCAAAAGGCAATTGCTTGAGATAGGCCAGTGAGGAGTATCCAGTACCAAAATCATCCAACGCAAAACCCAGTCCATGCGCTTTGAGCAGCTGCATTTTTGAAATCACCAACTCGACGCCCTCAATCAGCATGCTTTCGGTCAACTCCAGCTTGAGGCGTCGGGGGTCGACGCCCGTCTCTTGCAGGATTTTCAGAATGATGGGCACAAACTCCGGATCGCGAAACTGCCGGGCGCTGACATTGACCGCCAACTCCAGGCTTTCCAGCCCGGGTTGACCCCCCCAATGCCGCAACTGTGTGCATGCGGCGCGGATGATCCACTCCCCCAGCGGCAAAATGAGACCGCTGCTTTCGGCGACAGGAATAAAGTCAACAGGAGAAATCAACCCGCGCTGCGGGTGCTGCCAGCGCGCCAGCACCTCGGCCCCGAGGATGCTGCCGAGTTCATCGACCTGGGGCTGGTACACCAAAAAGAGCTCTTCACCGCCCATGGCGGAACGCAAATCCGTTTCCAGCTGCAACCGGGCGGACACGGCGGCTTGCATCAAGGGGTCAAAAAACCGGACCGTATTCCGCCCGGCAGCCTTGGCCTGGTACATGGCGGTGTCCGCGCGTTTAAGCGGCTCCTCCGTGCCCTCCAACTTATCGCCGAACAAGGTCACGCCAATACTGGGCGTGTTGTGAAACTGGATCTCGCCGATCTCATAACTACGATCAAGCTCCAGCAGAATTTTTCCTGCAATAACCTCTGCTTGTCGCCCGGCCAGCAACGCATCGCCCGCTAGGTTGTCGAGCAGGATGACGAACTCGTCACCGCCCAAGCGGGACACTGTGTCTCCATCGCTGACTGCACCCACCAGGCGCTCTGCGACCTGCTGCAACAGCTGGTCCCCCTTGTTGTGTCCGTAGGTGTCGTTCAGCGTTTTGAAATTGTCAAGATCAATAAATAGCAACGCGCCCAATCTCAGGTTTCGCTGAGCCGTTGCCAATGCCAATTCCAGTCGATTGAGCAGCAGTCGGCGGTTGGGCAGCCCGGTCAGCGCGTCAAAAAATGCCAAGCTGTGGATCTGCGCCTCCGCAGCCTTGCGCTCAGTGATGTCGGTGACAAAGGCCAAGATGCACGGAACGCCGCTGTGGTCGATGATTTCACCTGAAATGCTGACTTTGCGGATATCGCCATTCCTGTGCACCCAGCTGGTTTCGTAGTCCACCACACTGCCTCGGGCTTTCATGGCACCCAACCAATTCAACCGCATATCGGCTTCCGGCCAAAAACCGATATCGATGGCTGTTTTGCCCAACAACTCGGCCCTGCTCCAGCCGAAATCACGTTGGTACTTCTCATTAGCCTCGATGAAACGACCTTCCTCCAGCGTCGCAATCGAAGCCGCCACCGGACTGGATTGGAATGCAGTCGCAAACTTTTGCTCGGACTGACGCAAATTCAGTTCCACCAATTTGCGGGTGTGAATATCTTGGGTAGTGCCGGTCACCCTCAACACCGCGCCCGACTCATTCCGCTCAAAACTCGCTTTTTGCAGCACCCATTGCAACTCCCCATGGACCGTCACCAAGTGCTCAGACTCAAAGACCGGTTGGCTACGGGCGGCATCGCGCCAGAGCCTGAACACGGCGTCACGGTCCTCAAGGGGTATCAGGTGCAGGAACGAGTCGCGGTTTAACGTGTCGCCGTTCGTCAAGCCAAAAATTCGACAGGCCTCATCGGATAGCAGCATCGTGTCCGACACCACGTCATACACCCAGCTACCCACCCGGGCTTGCGCCTGCGCTTGATGTAACTCGGCCTTTGCAAGCTCAAGGTCTCGACTTCGAAGGGCGATCCGTGAATTGATAAGGTCCAACTCCCGCAGCCTGCGCTGATAGGCCAGGACGAGAAAATGCACCAAAACCGCCGCCATCAGAAATACACAGATCTGTACCAGCGCATGCAGCCAGGGTGGCGAGTCCGCGGACTGTGGCAACCACCCGTCCTTTGTGGCAATTACTGTCAGGATAGTGACACCCGATGTCAAGACTGCAACGATGAGTGCGGCCCGGGTACTGACCAGCCAACCCAGCATGAAAATAATGAGTGGAAACACGAACTGGACCGGTGCCGTGATCCCTCCACCCACAAACATCATCAGGGCAACGTAAAACCACATGCCCACACCCAGTGCGGTAACCGTGGTTTGTAACTTTTTTTGCCACAAAAAGAACCAGCCTGCGGCTCCCACGAACAGAATAGTGCTGGTGCGCAGCGCAGCGCTCAAGCTGTTGGGAATGAAGAAATAGATCGCCGCAGTCACCAGTACGCCACTCAGAAAGATGGCAACCACCGCGGCTTTGAGAAAAGAAAAAGACGGCTCCCAAGTAACGGGTCGGTAGACCACTTCGTCACTCCTGCTGACCGGCTTGAGATGCGGGGCAATCTTGGGTTCCATCGTTGCTGCATCATAGCTGCCGCCATCCAATGTTGGGTGGGGCCGAGCGGCAAACATCCAACGCCACGCCACCGTACAGCGGAGTGAGCATGTAGCGCTCAGTGGTGCAAAGATTCATAACCGCGATAAATGCTATAAATTTTATAGCTACTCGCACAATAAATACATGGGCTAGGCGCCGATCTTCTCCAAAAACATGGCCCGGTACTGCTTGGGCGACAGACCCAGCTGCTGCTGAAAATGGTGGCGCAGGGCCTGCATGCTGCCCAAGCCCACCTCCGTGGCGATGCGTTCCACCGACAGCGCACTACCCTCTAGCAGGCGCTTGGCTTGTTCGACCCGTTCAGCCACCACCCACTGGCCCGGAGACTGGCCGGTGAGTTCAGCAAAGCGGCGCAGAAACGTGCGCGGACTCATGGCGACACAGCCAGCCATATGTTGCACCGTCCACGGTGCTCGCAAATCATGGCGAACGTCTTCCAGCAGCTGCACCAAACGGTGGTCGCCGACTGGTGGCACCGGGCGCTCTATAAACTGGGCCTGCCCTCCGCTACGGTGCGGTGGCATAACCAAGCGACGCGCCACGCTGTTGGCAGCGTCCACCCCAAAGTCGCTGCGCACGATGTGCAGCATCAGGTCGATGCCCGCAGCGCTCCCGGCAGAGGTGTAGACGCGGTCGCCTTCGGCATACAGAACACTCGCATCCACCTCCACCCCCGGGTGTCGGGCTTGCAGGGTTTTGGCGTAGCGCCAATGGGTGGCTGCGCGATGACCATCCAACAAGCCGGTAGCGGCCAGCACAAAAGCCCCCGAGCAAATAGACGCGAGCCGCGCGCCACGTTGCCACGCAGCCCGCAACTGCTGAGCCAGAGCGTCAGGCACAGGCACGTGGGCCCCCTTCCAGCCTGCCATGACGATGAGGTCCGCCTGCTCCAGCAAACGGGTATCGCCATCGGTGCTCACCTGCAAGCCGCCATGCGCGCGCAGCGGGCCGGGCTCGATGGCCGCGCTGGCAAACCGGTACCAGCCGGACCCCATTTCAGGCCGGTAGAGCCCAAAAATTTCCGCCGCGATAGAAAACTCAAAAGTGCACAAACCGTCATAGACAGGCACCACTACCAGCGGCCCCGTGGTTGATACGGGCACGGTAGGGCTCGTGGCTTTAAAACTTGGCGTAAATTTTGTCATAAATGTCTTTTACGCCAATTGTAAGAACGCACGGCTGTTTGCACCATAGAGCCACTTACAACACACCGGAGAACCTCATGCCCACCGCTGTTACTGCCATCCCCGCCGCCCCCTCTGCCTTGGCTGAGGCGCACTTTGCGGCCGAATTCACCTTCGAGGCCGACTGCTGGGACACGCACGACGCGCTGGCCCAAGGGGCCGACTTTGTGCTGCTGGACGTGCGCTCCCCCGCCCTGTTTGCCCGCGGTCATGTGCCCGGTGCCATCAGCCTGCCACACGGAAAAATCGTGGAAAGCAAAATGGCCCAGTGGCCCGAGGGCACCCTGTTTGTGACCTATTGCGCAGGACCCCACTGCAACGGCGCTGCCCGTGGCGCACTCAGACTGGCGCGACTGGGGCGACCGGTCAAGATCATGGCCGGTGGCATCACCGGTTGGCTGGATGAAGGCTTTGAATTGGCCACCGACTAAGCAGGATCGCGCGCAGCGACCTTTCGCATCCACATGAAAAGTTGGTCGAGGTCGTAGTCCCCACTGTGCGGAACGCCCCATGGCATCGCAAAATCTACCGAGCGCCCGTGGTGTTGCAGCGTAGTTGCCAACAAGGTGGGAATGGCAAGAGAGGTATCACGATCCGCTGAGCCGTGCCGCAGCCGCCAATGCATGGCATTGCGGGCATCGGGCGCACCGATATAGCGCATGGCATTCATCATCTTGACAAGCCGTTCTTCAGCACGCTGGGCTCCACTTGCACTCTGTGGGGTGAGCGCAAAATCTGTGAAGTGCCGGGCATCTACAGTTGCGTTACCGAACAGGCTGTTTTCACCGCTGCTGAGGTCTGCTGCATCAAATGCGGGCGGCAGCTTTAGCCGGGAGACATGCTGGGCATACGCGTCCAGGTCGATGTCGGTGATCCGCTTTCCCTGCACCGTTAACCATGCATAGTCGTTCAGTGCAGTGCCACCCTCAAGCGCCGTCTGTGCAGAAGCAATGAGATAGCTCTTCACCAGTTCCTTAAAACTCCCCTGCCCCGCCGGATCCAAGGTCAGTGCCAGCCCGGATGGTGCGCGCAACTGCAGGCTGTTGAGGTAGGCAGGAAAGGTGGCTGCCAGGCGTTTAGACAGCGCGATTTGTTCCGGACTGAGTCTTCCTGCCACTTCTTTGCGGGTGACCTGGAGGTCCAGCATGTCGACGGTAATTTTGCGGTAATCACTCACCCCCTGGAACAACCACTCATAGGCCGCATCGGCATGCTCCAGATTCGTAATCGGGCAGTAGGCCGATACAGCAAACACATCGTCGCGCTCGTCGGCGGCCCCCAGAGACTCAAGGTAGCCGGTGTAATCTGAAGAATTACCGCTCGCCCCCAACAAGGCAGACAAGGCTCCACCCGCACTGGTGCCGTTAGAAATGATTCTTTCGGTATCGCCTGGCAGTCGCAAGCGGTTGTGCCGGAGGTAACGCACCGCAGCCTTCAAGTCGACGATGGCGGCCGGCGCTTTGCCGGTGTTGGCACCGCCGGCATCCTTGTTCGTGCGGCCACGGGCGCCTGGACTCGCCACCACAAATCCATGCGACAACGCCACTGCAATCGTGCTCACCTGTCCGGCGCGCGGCCCCTGCCCGGCAGGGCGGGCACTGCCGGGTCGGGCAGGCATGTAGCCGCCCACTTGATTGGGCAGGAAGATCGGTGCGGTGGCGGCAGAGAGCCCACCGACCTGTTGACCCTGAAAGTAGGCCTCCGGTACGTAAATATTCATCACCTGATAGGCCGCGTCCACAGGGTGACTGACGTAGGGAATGTTTTCGAAAGCCCTCACCGCAAAAGACCGGTCACCCACAGTCAATTGCTGGGGTTCGTAGCGGGTCGGGTCAAAGCGCAACGGGTCAGGCGCTGCCAATGCGCTGCCGGGGCTTGACACCATGAGGGCAAGTCCGCCAATACAAGCTAGGCTGGTGCGGCGTGAAACGGTGTAATCCATTGGCATATCCGGTTCAACGATCAAAGGATTCATGACTGGCTGTACTGCCCTCTCGCCAGTAGCCTGAAGCACGGATCCATTTCGGGTTGGCACCGCATTCGCCGATCAAAAACGCATGCAACGCCTTGGCCTGGGCCGATTCGCAAGCAACCCAACTGAAGAAAGTGCCGCCCGGCATCCGCATACGGCTCAAAGCGTTCAACAAGGTTTGACTCTCCCGGCGGTGCACCCACACCACATTGACATCCGCCAGGCTGGGCAAGGGAATGTGGTCCGCGTGACTCTCCACCTCGATCAACACTTCTGCGCGTGCTCCTGCCGGGAGCTCAGCCAGGCGCCTGCTGATGGCAGGCAGTCCGGTGTCGTCACCGACTAGCAAATGCCAGTCGAACCCGGTTGGCACTATGAAAGAACCCTTGGGTCCACCAATACCCAGCCGTTGGCCCACGCGGGCTTGTTCTGCCCACTGGGTGGCAGGGCCACCTGGACGGTGCAACGCGAAGTCAATCTGCAAGGTCTGGTTTACGGGGTCAAACTGACGGGGGGTGTAATCGCGCATCACCGGTCGCTGGCCCTCGGGCCACACGGGACCGTTATCGCCAAGTGCAGGGGTCAGAATTTCCCCCGTGCGAAGGTCCGGAAAGAACACTTTGACGTGGTCATCAAAGCCGGCGCTCACAAATCCGTCCAGCGCATCGCCTTTCAGGGTCACCCGCTGCAGGTGCGGGCTCACGCGGTCGACGCGGCTCACCTCCAGCAAACGAAACCGTAACGGATGGCGCACACGCTCGATCACCAATGAAGTTCCGGCACCCGCGATGTTCAATGACTCGGTAGGCAAGGTCATCAAATTTTCTCCAGTTGTTGGGCTGCGTGATCCAGCACCGCGGCAAACGCGTTCGCCTGATCAACGGTCAGAGGATCACGCGACAAGCGAATGCGCATTGCAAGTTTGAGGTTTTCCATGGCCCGCATGACCTGAGGAGGACGCCCTCCGCGGGGTCCCACACCGTCAACGCCACCGTTCATCCGGGCCAGCATCGCATCGGCCATCTCCCGGTTCTCTTCCAGGAAGACTTTGCCTGCATCGGTGATTGCATAGCTTTTCCGGCCACCGGTATCCGCCGTATGACCGCTCAAGTACCCTTGCTCCTCCAACAAAGTCAGCGTCGGGTACACCGTGCCAGGGCTAGGGCTGTAGCTGCCGCCCAAGCGGTCTTCGATCGACTTGATGAGTTCATAGCCATGACTCGGTTTGTCACAGATCAACTGCAACAACACAAACCGCAAGCCGCCATGGCTGAAAACGCGCCCGCCGCCACCTCGGCGCCCGCCGCCGCCACCGTCATCGGCTGCACCGCGATGCATTTGAAAAATGAAATGTCCTGAGGGGTGTCGCATAGGCATGTGTGTTGATTTAGACTGCATTTATGATATATCTAAATACAGTCTAAAACACATGCTAAAGATGCGCTTTACCCCAGGTTTACCGTCCTACCGTTGTCAGCCCCGCAGCACGAGGTGCACCTGCAAAGGGAGCCTTGCTTAAGACTCCTGGGTTACCCGGTAGATGCCAAGGCTCACCAGCAACAGCGCCGCAAGATACTTCCACTCCATTAGCGATTCGCCCAGAAACAAAGCCGACAAACCGGCACCAAAGACCGGCACCAGGAAGCTATACAGCGCTACAGTGCTGACCCGGTTGTACTTGAGCAGCACGCCCCACAAAGCAAACGCTACTGCCGACAACAGCGCCATATAGGCCAGCAGCAGCGCCGGGACCCAAGAAAACCCACTGATGCGTCCGCCTGCAATCCACCCGATAGCCACCAACACCAAACCCCCGATACCGAGCTGATAACCGGTCATCACCACCGAGTCCATACCTTGCGATAACCGCTTTCCATAGAGTGAAGCCGAAGACAGCACCAGCGCAGCAAGCACCACAAAGCCCTCCCCCAGCCACGAGAAGCCACTGTCTGCAGGTCCCGCTTCACCCAACAAACTCCCGGCATTGACCGCCAGCACACCCGCCAGCCCCAAGAAGCAACCAGACACTTTGCGCCATGTCAGGCTGTCGTTGTAGTACAGAAAGTGGGCTAGCAGTACGCTGAAAAACACGCCGGAGGTGTTGAGAATAGATGCCTTCACCCCTGTGGTGTTGGCAATACCGATGTAGAAAAAGATGTACTGCAGCGTGGTTTGGAACACCCCCAGTGCAGCCAATTCACCGACCTGCACACGTTGCAATCGCAAGTCCTTGCCTGTGAGCTGGGCGAACATCAGAAGCAAAGCGCCAGCCCCTGCGAACCGGTAGCCCGCAAACAAAATCTGGGCAGCCAAATCGCTGCGACTGATCTCTAGCAAGGCATAGCCCTGCTTGATGGCCGGATAGGCACTACCCCACAGCAGGCAACACAATGCTGCAAGCAAAAACACATTCCGAGGGCGGGTAACAAAAGACATTGCTGAACAGGCAGTAACGCCCGGGGTGAGCCGCCACAAAGGCAGGCAAGATTGAAAAAATTCGATCGAACTACCAGTGTAAAGACCCGACTCCCTGCGGCACCCACAGATTTGCAAGAGGAAGGGAATAAAACGCAAATTTAGACACAAAAAAGCCGCGCAGCCCTTTCGGAATCTGCGCGGCCAGCTACTAATTTAGTAGCGCTTTATGAGCTTACTTCTTGGCAGGCGGCACATCCGTACAGCTGCCGTGCGCAATCTCCGCCGCCATGCC
>DAINNP010000074.1:0-5730 GCA_036735785.1 Rhodoferax sp.
CCGGGGCAGATCACATCTACCCGCTCCACACCGGCCTTGCCCATGTCAATCAGGGTGGGCTCGGTGTAGGGCTCCAGCCATTTGGCACGGCCCAACCGGGACTGGAAGGTCACTTTGAACTGGTCTTTGGACAGGCCCAAAGCTTCGGACAGCAGCCGTGCGGTCTTGAAACATTCGCAGTGGTAAATGTCGCCCAGGTGCAGGGTGCGCTCGGGCACACCGTGAAAACTCATCACCAGCTTGTCAGGCCGGCCATTGGCACGCCAGTAGCGCTGCACGCTGGCAGCCAGCGCGGCGATATAGCCGCTGTGGTCGTGGTAGTGGTTCACAAAACGCAGCTCAGGAATCGAGCGGGTTTTCGAGGCCCAGGCGTAGACCGCATCAAACACACTGGCAGTCGTAGTGGCACTGTATTGCGGGTAGGCGGGCACGATCAGGACGCGGGTGACCCCGTCTGCTTTCAGGGCGGTGAGCTGGGAGGCAATATTGGTGCTGCCGTAGCGCATGGCCCACGCCACCTTGACGTGGTGGTTGCGCTGGCCCAGCCAGCCCTGCAGCATTTTGGCCTGCCGCTCGGTCCACACCTTGAGCGGCGAGCCCTCAGGCGTCCAGATGCTGGCGTACTTGGCGGCCGACTTGGCCGGCCGGAAACGCAGGATGATGCCGTGCAGGATCAACAGCCACAGCAGCCGTGGAATCTCGACCACGCGGTGGTCACTCAAAAACTCGGCGAGGTAGCGGCGCACAGCCGGGGTGGTGGGTTCATCCGGCGTACCCAGGTTGCACAACAGCACGGCGGTGCGTGCGGGTTGACCATGGGTGTACGAGGGCTCGGGAGCAAAGGGGGAGGGGAGTGCCATGAGAGAAATATTCGGTCGCGGTGAGTGTCAGTCGGCTTCGGTGCTGGAGGGCGGGGGCGTATCGCAGAGCTCTTTGTCTACCAATTGGAGCGTGGGGTGTTGCCCGGTGAGCAGCAAAAACATGGCAAATACCGGGCCCTGCATGTTGCGGTCATCGGTCGGGCTTTCCAGCGCTTGCCAGGTGCGGGACTGCAGGCCGCCGCGGCTTCCGGTTTGCAAGGAGTAGCCCAGCAGTTCAGCGGCCTGGGCCTGATTCAGGCCGGCAGCCAAGCGGGCGGCTTTGAGTTGTTCGCCCGTCGGGCTGGGCATATCAAGCGTGATGGCGGGCATGGGTGAGTGGGTCGTTAAAGCAACAGGCTTGATGGTAGCGCTCTGTGCGGCCCGGTGCGGCGCCGTTTGTGTGTACCCTCACAGCTTCCTCCGTTGTTTTGGCGGCTCCCGCGAGTCGCGCACTGCCCCATGCTGAACTTGAGCCGCATCCGCGCCATCACCCTTGATCTGGACGACACCTTGTGGCCCGTGTGGCCCGCGATTCACCGGGCCGAAGACCTGTTGCGCGAATGGCTCACAGCACACGCGCCCCGCACCGCCGTCATGTATGCCGATCCTCATCAGCGTCAGTTGTTGCGCGCGGATACCGAAGCGCAATGGGCAGACCACGCCCATGACCTGAGCGTGCTGCGGCGTGAGTCCATCCGGCTGGCCCTGCAACGCAGTGGCGATGACCCGGCCTTGGCAGAGCCTGCGTTTGAGGTGTTTTTTGATGCCCGCATGCAGGTGGAGCTGTTTGAGGATGCGATTCCTTTGCTCGACGCCATGGCGGCCCGTTGGCCGATCGTTGCAGTGAGCAATGGCAATGCGGATGTGCACCGCGTGGGCATTGGCCGCTACTTTGCGGCCAGTGTGAGCGCGCGGGATGCAGGCGTGGGCAAGCCGGACCCGCGTATTTTTGCAGCGGCCTGCGCATCGGTGGGCGTCAAAGCCGAAGAGGTATTGCACATCGGAGATGACGCAGCACTGGACGTTTTGGGCGCTTTGGGTGTGGGCATGCAAACCGTGTGGGTGAACCGGGAGGAGCACCTCTGGTCTTTCACCCAACACCCGCACGCCACCGTGGGCAGCCTGCGGGAGCTGCAAGACTTGCTTAGCGGGCCGGCCGCAGCGTAAGAGTGCTTTCGGTGCGGGCGATTACGTCGGCTTCGTCGAGCCACATGCGCACGAACTCGCCCTTGGCATATTTTTCAGCCTGATCGGCGTAATGCTTGTCGGGCCACACGCCGCTTTGGCCGAGCGGGTTGATGCCCACGGCTTTGCCTGCGTCCGCAAAATCAATCACCCGTCGCGTCGACGGGCCGGAGGTGACCGCCCAAGGGGCGGGGCCCAGCGTGCCTGACAGGTTATTTGGCGTTTCGCGGCCGCCGGGCACTTGAAAAGGCCCCACGTTAAAAATCTTGTCCAGTGGCTTTTGCCGGCCCAGCGGGTGCCCGTGGGTCAAGGTGTGGGCGACACCCCAGCGCCAGTCCAAGAGGCTGGTGCCATACAGGCCTTGCAAGTGCTTGAGGGTGTTGGACCAGGCGATGCGGGTCGTCTCAAAGTGGCTTTCTTTGGCCGGCGTGCTGACATCGTCCCACCAGGGCGAATTGTTGTCCGCGACCAATAGTGGCAGGGCGAAGTCGAGTGCGCGAGTTTCCAGCAGGTTCGCAAACTGCACGGGGCCCAGTTCGTCGGCAAATGCAGCTTTGGCCAACTCGTACATCATTTGGGTAAATAGAGTGGCCGCAATACTGCCCTCGTCATAGGTGCCGTCCCAGTTGGTGAGGGGCTCCATAAAGGCTTTTTCGTTGGGGTCGGTGACGACCGCATTCATGGCCGGCAGGAGGTTGCGCAGAATGCGTGGCCCGTAGTTGTTGTTGACGTCCAGCATCAGCTTGCGGGTCTCGACACTGGTCCACTTCATGTTGGGGGTGTTGAGCAGGGTATCGAGCCGTTGCGCCCGGTCCGGCAAGTTGTAGTAGCCGGGCACCGGCACACCGCTTTTGGGCAGAGGTTGGTGGTTGGCCGAGACAATGTAGCCGCGCGCCGGGTTCTCTTCCTGCGGGTTGAAGCGGAAGGCGTAAAAACCGGGTTTGTCCGCCTCGCCTTTGGCCGCATCCAGGATAAACGTCGGGTTCACGCCTTGCGGGCGCAAGGGCAGCTTGGCCGCGGCCCACCACCCGATGTCGCCCTCTGCATTGGCCCACACAATGTTCAGGCCGGGCGCGTGGAGTTTGCTGGAAGCCTCGCGGGCCTTGTCCAAGGTGTCTGCGCGGTTGAGCTCGTAAAAGCCCCGGATGGCCGGGTTCTCGGTGGCGTAAAACGCCCACCACATGGAGATGGGCCGTGTTCCCAGGCTTTCTTTGAACGCATCGTTGATCACCGGCCCCTGCGGCGTGGTTCGCACCACCATGCGCTCCGGTGGCGCGCCCTTGACCTGAATCAGCTCGGTCCGGCTCACCATGTCGACCCAGTTGCCCTGGTGCCACACTTGTTGGGGGTTGTCGGGGTTGACCTGCTCGGCAATGAAGTCGACGTCGTCGTTCTGGAACATCGTCAAACTCCAGCCGAAGTCGTGGTTGTGACCCAGCAGCGCCATCGGGTTCAGGGCCTGAAAGTGCCCGAAAAGCTCAAACTCCGGCGTGCTCAGGTGCGCCTCGTACCACACGGACGGTGCAGAAAACGAGATATGCGGGTCACCGGCCAGCATCGGGCTGCCCGACGCAGTGCGCCTGCCCGAGACGGCCCAGGCGTTACTTCCTTCGAGCAGCGGTATGCCGCCCAGCTCGCTGGCCTGCAGGCTCACACCGGCCACGCGTTGCAGGCTGTTCCATGCGTCGGGCGTCATGCCGGCGATCGGGGTCAATACGCCCTCGGGGTGCCAATCGACATCAAATGCCCGCAAATAGTCGGGCCCGAGCCGGTCCCGGATGAAGGTCATGAGCGGTTCGGTCCGGAAGGCGGCGGCAAAGCTGTAGGCGAGGTACCCGCCCACGGCGTAGGTGTCTTCGGGGGTGAACGGCTGTTGCGGGATCCCCAGAATGTCAAACTCCAGCGGAGCGCGGTGGCTGTCTTGCCACTGGTTGATCCCGTCGATGTAGCTCAGCAGGGCCCGGCTTTCGGGCGCGTTGCGGTCCATGGCCGCCACCACTTTTTTGGCGTGTTCGCGCAGGCCTAGGGTGCGGAATAGTTTGTCGACGTCCAGCAGTTTGGGGCCCAGCACTTCGGCCAACTCCCCGTTGGCCAGGCGCCTGACCATCTCCAGTTGAAACAGCCGGTCTTGCGCGTGCACATAGCCCAGGGCGCGGTATAGGTCGGCCTCGTTGTCTGCGGTGATGTGCGGAACGCCGCGCTCGTCATACCGGACGGTGACGTTCCCTTGCAGATTTTGCAGCTCCACCACGCCGCTGCGGACCGGTTGCTTTTTGTACAGGTACCAGCCGCCCACGCCGGCGACTGCCAGTAAAACCAGAGCAAGCAGGCCCGCCATGAGTTTGACCATGAATTTCAAATTCGTCTCCAAATACCGTGGATATCAGTCTAGCGCTGCCAGCAGGCCCGCGGCCTCTGTGCCGCTGCGTACCGCGCCCTCCAGTGTGGCCGGGTAAGGCCCAGCCACATAGTCGCCGCAAGCCCACAAGCCGGGCGCAATCGTCGCTGGCGGGCGCTGCAGCGCGGGGGTGCAGGCAAAGGTCGCGCGCTTTTCGATCACGGTTTGCACCGCGACCAATTCCAATCCCAGTTGGGTGCGGGCTTGGGCCAGCACTTGTTGTTCGATGGTGTCTTTGTCGCCGCTGCTGGCACTCACCACAAATGCCAAGAGGCCGTGGGTGCCGTCCAGCTGGCCGCGGTCAAACACAAACTGGGCAGGGCAGGCGGCATCGCTGCGCAAAGCGACCATGGGGCGCGCCAGGCGAGCTGTTGGGCCATGGGCGTAGACGGTGGCAATCGATTCAAACTGCAGTGCACCCGCGGTAGCCGCCCAGGTACGCAGATCAATTGCTATATTTTCAGTAGCGTGCTGCGCAGATTCCATGAGGGCTGAGGCCGCATTGGATGATGAAGTGGCCCAGATCACTGCGTCAAACACTTCTCCGTTGAGCTGCCAGCGGCCTGCGGTACCCGGGGCGGCGGCCTCCAAGCGCGTGACGCGCACGCCGGTGCGGACCTCTCCGCCGTTTGCCTCTAGCCAAGTCGCTGCAGTGGCCGGGAACAGGCGCGCCATGTCGGTGGTGGGCAGCAGCAGGTTGGAGCTGCCGCGCCCGCCGAATAAGGAGTCGTGCAGCACTGTCAGGAACACTTGGCCGCAGGCACGGTCCGCTGGGGTATTGAGCGCCGAGACGCACAAGGGGTCAATCAAGGTGGACTGGACGGTGGGGCTGACTTGGCGGCACAAGTCGGCCACCGTGGTGCCGGGCGCGCAGCGAAAGCGACTTATCTGCCAGCCGATCGACGCCCGCACCAGACTCCAGCGATCCGCCCAGGTCCAGCCCTGCGCGGTGGCAATACCGGCCACTGCATCCAAGGGGCTGGGCCACAGGGGCAGCGCGATGCCCGCACCATCAGGATGGCGCAGGTCCAGCGGCAGGCGCTTCAGGTAGGTCGCCGGGTCTGCGCCCACCGAGCGCATCAACTCCAGTGTGCGGGTGTAGGCCCCGATCAGGATGTGCTGGCCGTTGTCCAGCACCACCGGCGTGCCGTCCGGCAAGGTGCCATTCAGGGCTCTAGCCCGCCCGCCAACTGCGCGAGACGCTTCAAAAACAATAGCATGGTGCCCGGCACGTGTCGCCGTGACCGCAGCCGCCATCCCGGCCCAGCCGGCGCCGACGATGGCTAC
>DAINNP010000074.1:5830-9343 GCA_036735785.1 Rhodoferax sp.
CTCATAAGCGGCCGAGGGCCTGCACCTTCCAAGCGAGCCAGAACTTGCGCAGCGGGGTGAGGCTGACGCGCTGGTGCAGCACCTGGAAATTGTCACGCTCAATCTCGGTGAGCAAGGCGCGGTAGATGCTGGCCATCATCAGACCGGGCTTCTGGGCACGGCGGTCGGCAGCGGGCAGCAGGGCCAGGGCCTCGTCGTACAGGCCTTGGGCGCGCTGGGCTTGAAACTTCATCAGCGCCACAAAGCGGTCAGAGTAGGTGCGTTTCAGGATTTCGTGCGCCTTCACATCGAACTGCTGCAGTTCGTTGACCGGCAGGTAGATGCGGCCGCGCATCGCGTCTTCGCCCACATCGCGCAGGATGTTGGTGAGCTGCAGGGCCTGGCCCAGCTTGTGGGCATATGAGGTGGTTTGCGGATCGGTCTGGCCGAAGATGCCGGCCGCCACTTCGCCCACCACGCCGGCCACCAAGTGGCAGTAGCGCTGCAGGCCGGGGTAGTCGAGGTAGCGGGTTTGCTCCAGGTCCATCTGGCAGCCGTCAATCACCGCCAGCAGGTGCCGGGCTTCGATGGTGTAGGTGGCGGCGTGGGGCATCAGCGCCTTCATGACCGGGTGGGTGGCGGTGCCTTTGAAGGATTGCTGCACCTCATTACGCCACCAGGCGAGTTTGGTGGCGGCTACACCGGCGTCGACCATGTCGTCCACCACATCGTCCACCTCGCGGCAGAAGGCATAAAAGGCGGTAATGGCGGCACGGCGCGGGGCGGGCAGAAAAAGAAAGGCGTAGTAAAAGCTGCTGCCGGAGGCGGCGGCTTTTTCCTGGACGTATTGCTCTGGTGTCATGGGCGGTATTGTCGCTACATCCACACCGCGCGCCACAGCATGACGCCATAGTCCCACGCGTAGAGTTTGGGGCGGCGCTGGAGGGTGGCGTGGTCGAGTGCGGCAATCTTGTCCAGAATCCGGAGTCCGCCTTGGACTACGAGCCTGAGCTCCCAGCCGGCACGCCCAGGCAGGCGGTGCACCAATTCCATGCCATTTTGCATGTGAGCCCTTGCGGTGCTTGCGCAAGATGCTATCAATTTGCGAGTGTTTTCGGTGTCTTGCTGCGCCAGTATGTCGGCTTGCTTGACGCCGAAGCGCACACATTCGTCGTGGGGAAGGTAAAAGCGGCCCCGCGGAATGTCGGTGCTCAGGTCTTGCCAGAAGTTGATCAGTTGCAGGGCCGAGCAAATATCGTCGCTCATGGCCAGCGAGTGGGTGTCTTGCACGCCATAGAGGTGTAGCAACAGGCGGCCCACCGGGTTGGCAGAGCGGCTGCAGTAGTCCAGCAGCTCGGTGTGGCTGCGGTAGCCGGTGCCTGCACGGGTTTTCTCAATGTCTTGGACAAATGCGTCCAACAGCGCGTGCAAGAGGGGGTCAGGCAAGGCATGCGCCCGGCGCTGCACCTGCAAGGGGCCGAAAACCTGGGGCCAGCGGGCGGTGGCTTCCGGGGATTCGCTCAGGCCGGTGCGAAACAGCGCCAGCTCCGCCAAGCGCTCGTCGGGTGTGGCGTGGCCCTCATCGGCGATGTCGTCTGCGGTGCGGGCAAAGTGGTAGATGGCCGCGATCGGCGGGCGCAGGTGAGGGGGGCACAGCACCGATGCCACCGGGAAATTCTCATAGTGGGTGATGGGCTGGGCGGCCGCGGGCGGTGCGTTGGCGGGGTCGGGCAGGGAAGACATGGGCGGCATTGTGCCTTCCACACGGTGCGGCAGCGGTGCTGACTTCTTCGCTAACGGCTTGACAAAGGTCCATGTGCCGCTTAAATTACTAACCAACTGGTCATTAACTTCGTGCGCGGGGTTGGGGCCTCTCCGTTTCAACCTTACCCCCACCCTGTCACCATGTCTCCACGATTCATCCTGAAAGCGACGCCGGTTTTGCTCAGTGCCTTGTTGCTGGCCGCGTGTTCCAAACCTGCGCCTCCTGAGGAACCCGTTCGCGCCGTCAAGTTGATGACGGTAGGGGCGGGCAGCATCCAGTCGAGCTTGGAGTTTTCTGCCGATGTGCGTGCCCGCGTGGAATCGCGCCTAGGCTTCCGGGTGGGTGGCAAGGTAGTGCGCCGTGCGGTCGATCTCGGCCAAACGGTCAAAGCGGGCCAAGTGATCGCCCAGTTGGACCCCCAGGATTACAAACTCGCGGCGGATGCCGCCCGCGCCCAGGTGGCTGCGGCGCAAACCAACCGCGACCTCGCGGCTGCCGATTACAAGCGCTACAAGGAGTTGCGCGACCAGAACTTCATCAGTGGTGCGGAGCTGGAGCGCCGCGATACCGCGCTCAAAGCGGCCCAAGCCCAGCTGGAACAAGCGCAAGCCCAGCTCAATAGCCAGGGCAATCAAGCCGGCTACACCACGCTGGTGGCAGACGTGTCCGGTGTGGTGACCGCAGTGACTGCCGAGGTCGGCCAGGTGGTGGCGGCCGGCACGCCGGTGGTGCAGATTGCCCAGGATGGCCCCCGGGATGTGGTGTTCTCGGTGCCGGAAGACAAGGTGGCCATGATCAAGACCGGCTCCAAAGTGGAGGTCCGTGTCTGGGCCAGCAAAACGGTGGTGGAGGGCACGGTGCGCGAAGTCGCGGCCAGCGCCGACCCGGTGACCCGCACCTTTACCGTCAAGGTGGCGCTGGATGGAAAAGACGCTTTGCCCTTGGGGACTACGGTGTCGGTTGTGCCCAAGTCGCTCGATCGTGGCGCGGTCCAGGTCATCAAGCTGCCAACCACCGCCTTGCTGAAGTCCGGTGCCGGCAGCAGTGTTTGGGTGCTGGATACCGCCAGCATGACGGTGAAGTCCCAGCCGGTGGTGGTAGCCACGGCCGATGGGAACGATGCGGTCATCACCCAAGGCCTGACACCGGGTATGCAGGTGGTGGTTGCCGGTGTGCATGTGCTGTCGTCCGGCCAGAAGGTCACTGTTTATCAGCCAAAAGGTACTGTAGCGCCCGTAGCGTCTGCGCCAGCAGCTATGGATTCTGTAGCGCCCGCTGCTGCAGCCGCCAGTGCAGCTGTGGCCAAGTGAGGCGACCATGATGCAAGAACCTAGCAAGGGGTTTAACCTCTCCAAATGGGCGCTGGAGCATTCGGCGCTGACCCGCTATCTGATGATCGTGCTCATGCTCTTGGGGGCTGCGGCCTACTTTCAGCTCGGGCAGGATGAAGACCCGCCCTTTACTTTCCGCGCCATGGTGGTCCGCACCTATTGGCCGGGGGCAACGGCCCAGCAGGTGGCCGAGCAAGTCACCGACAAGCTGGAGCGCACCCTGCAAGAGGTGCAATACGCCGACAAAATCCGCAGCTACTCCAAGCCCGGCGAGTCCCAGATCATTTTCCAGATCAAAGACTCCAGCAAGGGCAGCGAGGTGCCCAACGTGTGGTACAGCGTGCGCAAAAAGATCGGCGACATGCGGGGCACGCTGCCCCAAGGCGTGGTGGGCCCCTTCTTTAACGACGACTTCGGCGATGTGTATGGCGTGATCTA
>DAINNP010000075.1:0-9210 GCA_036735785.1 Rhodoferax sp.
GGCAGGGCCAGGTCCACCGCGCAGGCCTGGGTGTTGGGCTCGGCGCCAAAGGCGGTGCTGGCGCGGGAGAAAATCTTCGACAGGGTCGAGAGCTGGGCGTGGGTCTCAAAGCCAATGATGACCTCGTAGCCGTGCACCAGTGGGCCGGTGGGGCGGCCCTGTTGTTGTGCTTCGAATGTGTTCACGGTCTCACTCATATTCAGAATCCTGCAGGCTTGGCCAAGTGGTAGTCAGTCGCTTGTTGGAAGCGGTGCGCAGCGTTGAGCAGGCGAGCTTCGTCAAGGTAGTTGCCCAGCAACTGCATGCCGATGGGCAAGCCGTTGTCCGCCTCCGCTTTGGCAAAGCCGACAGGAATGCTCATGCCCGGCAGACCGGCCAATGAGCCGGACAGCGTGAAGATGTCGGCCAGGTAGTTGGCAACCGGGTCATCCGATTTTTCGCCGATCTTCCATGCCACCGTAGGCGCAACAGGGCCGGCAATGACATCGCACTCCTTGAAGGCATTCTGGAAATCGTCCGCAATCATGCGGCGGATTTTTTGGGCCTGCAGGTAATAGGCGTCGTAGTAGCCATGGCTCAGCACATAGGTGCCGATCATGATGCGGCGCTTGACTTCGTCGCCAAAGCCTTCGGCGCGGGTCTTTTTGTACATGTCGGCCAGGTCGCCGTAGTCTTTGGCGCGGTGTCCGAACTTCACGCCGTCGAAGCGGCTCAGGTTGCTCGACGCTTCAGCAGGCGCAATGATGTAGTAGACCGGGATGGAGAGCTCGGTGCGTGGCAATGCAATAGGCACTAACTTGGCGCCGAGTTGTTCGTATTGCTTGAGCGCTGCATCGACCGACGCGCGCACATCGTCAGACAAACCTTCGCCGAAAAACTCTTTCGGCACGCCGATGCGCAGGCCTTCAATGCTGTCGTTCAGTTGGCGCGAGAAGTTCTCGGCAGGTGCGTCGAGCGATGTGGAGTCGCGGTCCGGGTCCGGGCCGCACATGGCTGACAAAAGCAAGGCGCAGTCTTCTGCGCTGCGGGCCATGGGGCCGGCTTGGTCCAGGCTGGATGCAAACGCCACCATGCCGTAGCGCGAAGCGCGGCCGTAGGTCGGCTTGATGCCGGTGATGCCGCAAAACGCGGCCGGTTGGCGGATCGAGCCGCCGGTGTCGGTGCCGGTCGCAGCAGGTGCCAGGCGGGCGGCTACGACGGCCGCGCTGCCGCCGGAGGAGCCGCCCGGAATGCGAGAGGTGTCCCACGGATTGAGTACCGGTGCGACGGTGTCACTACCCACGGCCGCAATCGCCGTGTTTTCGTTGCTGGAGCCCATGGCGAACTCGTCGCAGTTCACTTTGCCTAACGTAACCGCGCCTGCATCTGCCAGTTTGCTCACCACGGTGGCATCAAAAGGCGAGCGGTAGCCTTTGAGCATGCGGGAGCCGGCGGTGGTGGCGAAATCACGGGTCACAAAAATGTCTTTGTGCGCCAGCGGTAAGCCATCCAGGGGGCGGGCGTTGCCTGCCGCAATGCGGGCGTCCGACGCGCGGGCCTGGGTCAGGGTGGCTTCGGGGTTGCTGTCGACATAGACGCCGAGCGCACTGTGGGCTTGGCCCCGGTCCAGAAAATGCTGGGCGAGTTCGGTGGCAGACACTTGTTTGTCGGCGAGCGCGGTCACCAGTTCTTGAACACTCAAGTCATGCGGCGCGCGGGTGGAGAGGGGAGTCGTCATAAATTTACGTAGCTTTACTCAATAACCTTGGGCACCAAAAAGAGCCCGCGCTCCACGGCGGGCGCGCTGCGTTGGTTGGCTTCGCGTTGGTTTGTCTCAGTGGCAAGGTCGTCCCGCAAGCGCAGGGTGATGTCTTGAATGGTCGCCACCGGGTGTGCCAAGGGCTGGATGCCCGTCGTGTCGACTGCGCGCATGGTCTCCACGATTCCAAAAAAACCGTTCAATTGGGTCAGCATGCGCTCACTTTCCTCCGGTTGGAGTTCGAGGCGCGCTAGATTGGCGATACGAGCGATGTCGGCAGATGTCAAGGACATGGGTGTAGAAGGGTTGAAACCGGCGGTAAATCGTGTCAAACCACGCTTTCCGTCCGGAGTTATTCACAGGGGATGGGTTATTATCCTGCCTTTGGCCAGAGGCTCGGAAACCCGCGGTCTTTGACGCCAAACTTACGAATTTAAATTGTTAAAACCGGTGGTGTTGCGCCGAAGCGCGCGGCACGCTTGAGAGGAAATGTAATGTTTGGAGCTTTCCGTCAGTATTTTTCTACTGACTTGGCGATTGACCTTGGCACTGCCAACACCCTGATTTACGTGCGAGACAAGGGCATTGTGCTCGACGAGCCCTCAGTGGTCGCGATTCGCCACGAGGGCGGTCCTCAAGGCAAGAAGACGATCCAGGCCGTAGGCCGCGAAGCCAAAGCCATGCTGGGCAAAGTGCCCGGCAACATCGAGGCGATCCGCCCGATGAAAGACGGCGTGATAGCTGACTTCACCGTGACTGAGCAGATGCTCAAGCAGTTCATCAAGATGGTGCACCCCCGCGGCGTGTTCAAGCCGAGCCCCCGCATCATCATTTGCGTGCCTTGCGGCTCCACCCAAGTGGAACGTCGTGCCATCCGCGAATCTGCGCTGGGCGCAGGTGCCAGCGACGTGTACCTGATCGAAGAACCCATGGCAGCCGCCATCGGCGCTGGTTTGCCGGTGGCTGAAGCCAGCGGCTCCATGGTGGTGGACATCGGCGGCGGTACTACCGAAGTTGGCGTGATCTCTCTGGGCGGCATGGTCTACAAGGGCTCTGTCCGCGTCGGTGGTGACAAGTTTGACGAAGCCATCATCAACTACATCCGCCGCAACTACGGCATGCTGATCGGTGAGCCCACCGCTGAAGCCATCAAGAAGCAAATCGGTTCTGCATTCCCCGGCTCTGAAGTCAAGGAAATGGAAGTCCGTGGTCGCAACTTGTCGGAAGGTGTGCCGCGCAGTTTCACGATCTCTTCCAACGAAATCCTGGAAGCCTTGACCGACCCGTTGAACAACATCGTCTCGGCCGTCAAGAATGCTTTGGAGCAAACCCCGCCTGAGTTGGGTGCAGACATTGCGGACCGCGGCATGATGCTGACCGGTGGTGGCGCCTTGTTGCGCGACCTGGACCGTTTGTTGGCCGAGGAAACCGGTTTGCCGGTGTTGGTCGCTGAAGATCCGCTGACCTGCGTGGTTCGTGGTTGTGGCATCGCGTTGGAACAGATGGAGCGCTTGGGTTCCATTTTCACCAGCGAATAATCTTCACTTATCCCGGACACAGCGATGCCACTCGGTACGCTGGACAGAGATCCTCCCCCCTTCTTCCGTCAGGGCCCTTCGGCCCTGACCAAGCTGGCTGTCTGCAGCGCATTTGCGCTGTTGTTGATGGTGTCAGATGCTCGCTTTAAAGTGATGCAACCCCTGCGCACGGCACTTGCAGCCGTGCTGTATCCGGTGCAGTGGCTGGCTTTGCAGCCTTTGGCCGCTGCGGGGCAGCTGTCGGCGTATTTCTCGACGCTCGCCACCGCAGAAACCGTGCAAGAAGAAGCGCGGCGCAAATTGAGTACGCAGTCACTGCGCGCCAATCAGGTCGATCAGCTCGAGTTGGAAAACCAGCGTTTGCGCAAACTGCTGGACCTCTCAGTCCGCCTTGACACTAATTTCCGTGCTGCCCAGGTCATCTACGACGCTGCCGACCCCTACACCCGCAAAGTGATCATCGACCGGGGGCAACTGCACCGGGTCGCCTTGGGTTCTCCGGTGCTGGATGAGTCGGGTGTCATCGGGCAAGTGACCCGTGTGTATCCGCTCACGAGTGAAGTGACCTTGATTACCGACCGGGACCACGCGATTCCGGTGCTGAACGCCCGCACTGGAGCGCGCGGTGTGGCATTTGGCGATACCTCCTCCTATGCGGATGCCCTGGAGTTGCGCTACATGGCGGCCAACGCGGATGTGGCGGTGGGCGACCTGTTGACCACCAGCGGTGTTGATGGCATTTACCCGCCCGGCCTGCCTGTGGCCCGGGTGGAAAAAGTGGAGCGCAAAGTGGATGCGGTATTTGCGCGCATTTACTGCGTGCCGCTAGGGCTGGTGTCCGGTGCCGGGCATGTGATCGTTCTTGATCCACTGGGCGACAAAATACCGGCGCGCCCGCAGCCCGAGCCTTTAGCCGTCCCCCCGAAAGCCAAAGGGGCTAAACCATGATCATGCGACCCGGGCAGCAATTGCTGTTGCCAGCCAAGCCCTTGTTCATCTGGGGAAGCCTGCTGAGCGCTTTGTTGCTGAACATGTTGTTCAACATGGGGTGGTGGGGCCGCTCCGCTTGGACGCCTGACATGCTGGCACTTGTTCTGGTGTTCTGGACGGTGCATCAACCCATTCGCATCGGGATTGGTGCTGCTTTTTTTATGGGCTTGTTGATGGATGTCCATCAAGGCGCTCTGCTGGGGCAGCATGCCATGTCGTATACGGTGCTGAGCTTTTTAGCGATTGCGGTGCACCGGCGCTTGCTCTGGTTTTCGGTTCCTTCGCAGGCTGCCCAGGTGTTCCCTTTATTCGCGGCTGCGCATGGTTTGGAATTGTTTTTGCGCATGGCCGGTGGCGGTGCTTTTCCGGGCTGGCTATTGATGCTGGCACCTTTTCTGGAGGCTGCGCTGTGGCCGGTTGCGAGTATCGTGCTGCTTGCGCCGCAGCGGCGTGCGCCGGACCCTGATGCCAACCGACCCCTGTAAGGTGCGCTCTGATGACTGAGTTGCGCAATGTACAAGCCGACCTGGCCCGCTTTCGCACCCGCATTTTTGCGGTCAGCGTGCTGGTCTTGTTGTGCTTCGTTTTGCTTTTCGCGCGCTTGGTCTATCTCCAGATATTCCGCCACGACGACTTGCGGGCCCAAGCGGAGAGCAACCGCACCTCCATCGTTCCGATCGTGCCCAATCGCGGCCTGATCATGGACCGCAACGGGGTGGTACTGGCCAGCAACTATTCGGCCTATACCCTCGAAATAACGCCCTCTAAAAGCGGCGGTGTCGAAGCTACTTTGGACGAGCTTGCACAAGTGGTCGACATCACGCCGCGGGACCGCCGGCGCTTCAAGAAGCTGATGGAAGAGTCCAAGAGCTTTGAGTCCTTGCCCATTCGCACCCGGCTGACCGACGCCGAAGTCGCCCGGTTTGCAGCTCAACGCTTTCGCTTTCCCGGTGTCGAAATCAAGGCACGCCTGTTCCGCAACTACCCCTACGGCGAGTTGGCGAGCCATGTTATTGGCTACATCGGTCGTATCAATCGGGCGGAAAAAGAGCGGATCGACGACAGCGAAGACCAGGCCAATTACCGGGGCACCGAGTACATCGGCAAGCTCGGGGTAGAGCAGAGCTTCGAGTCCGTGTTGCACGGCACCACCGGCGTGGAGCGCATCGAAACCTCGGCCGGAGGCCGGGCGGTGCGCAAGCTCGCCAGCAATCCGTCAACGCCGGGCAACGTGGTGATGCTGTCCATCGACATCAAGCTTCAAAAGCTGATCGAAGACATGTTTGGCAGCCGTCGCGGTGCCTTGGTGGCCTTAGACCCCAAGACGGGTGAAGTGCTGGCCTTTGTCAGCAAGCCGACCTTTGATTCCAATTTGTTTGTAGAGGGCATTGACCAGGAGAACTGGCAGATGCTCAACGAGTCCATCGACAAACCGCTGCTCAACCGGGCCTTGCGCGGCACCTATCCGCCGGGGTCGACGTACAAGCCCTTCATGGCTTTGGCCGCTTTGGAGACCGGCACGCGCACGCCCCAAACCCTGATCAACGATACGGGGACCTACATATTCGGCGGGAACCGGTTCGGCAGTCCTGCCAACGAAAAGGGCGGCATCATGGATATGCGCCGCGCGATCGTGGAGTCGAGCAACGTGTACTTTTACTCGTTGGCCAATGAGCTCGGTGTAGACACCATGCACGACTTCATGGCGCCATTGGGTTTCGGGCAGCTGACCGGCATCGATGTGAACGGCGAGGTTCGCGGTGTACTGCCCAGCCAAGCGTGGAAACGCAAGTATTACAAGCGGCCCGAGCACCAAAAATGGTATGCCGGTGAAACTATCTCTTTGGGCATCGGGCAGGGGTACAACAGCTTCACCATGCTGCAGGTGGCACAGGCGGTGGCAGTGATCGCTAATAACGGCGTCAAGCACAAACCCCAACTCGTGATTGCGACACAAGATGCCACGACCCGGGTGCGCACCCCGGTAGCACCTGAGCCCCCGATTGATTTGGGCTACAAGCCTGAGAATTTGAAGGTGATCCGTGACGCGATGGTCGGCGTGACCCAAGGGGGCACGGGCACGCGCGTATTTGCCGGGGCTGGTTATGTCAGTGGCGGCAAAACCGGGACAGCACAGGCGGTGAGCTTGGGAAAAAATCAGAAATACAACGCCTCCACCATGGAGGAGCATCAGCGCGACCACTCGTTGTATGTGGCGTTTGCGCCGGCCGATGACCCGAAGATCGCTTTGGCGGTGATTGTCGAGAACGCCGGCTTCGGAGCCGCTTCCGCAGCGCCTATTGCCCGGCGTACCTTTGACTACTGGCTCTTGGGCCAATACCCCAGCGAAGAAGACTTGGCCGCGGTCAGCCAAGGCAAAGCAACCGCTCCGCTCGGGAAGCCGCGCGTGGCGGCCGACTTGCCCTGGCCAACGGCCCGCTAAAGCGGGCTAGAGGCCTCGCAAAAAGGCGTCGTAGGCGGTTTTCAGGATCAGTGCGGAAACCACCGCAATAAACACCGAGCGCACAAAACCGGTACCGTGCTTGAGCGCAAGGTGGGTGCCGGCCAGGCTGCCCGCCACATTGGCCAAGGCCATGAACACCACGTAGTGCCACCAGACATGGCCCGTAACGCTGAACAACAGCAAAGCGGCCGCGTTCGAGGCGGTGTTCAGCAATTTGGCGCCCGCAGAGGCGTGCAAAAAATCGTACCCCAAGAGCCGTACCAGCAAAAACACAAAGAAGCTGCCGGTGCCGGGGCCAAAAAATCCGTCATAAAAGCCAATGATGCCCCCGACGCTGCAGGCGATCAGCACCTCGTGCTTGCCGCTGAAACGCGGAGCATGGTGCCGGCCTAGCTCTTTTTTGGCGAGTGTGTAGCCGAGCACCAGCACCAAGATAAAAGGGAGCGCCTTGCGCAGGTATTCGGGGGAGACTTGGGTCACCACCCATGCGCCCGTCAGCGCGGCAGAAAAGCAAACCGCGGTGGCCGGCAGTAGAGCCTTCCAAGGCAAAGACACCTTGCGGTTGTATTGAACCGCGGCAAATGCCGTGCCGGCCACCGCAGCGCCTTTGTTGGTGCCGAACAAGGTAGCCGGCGCCGTGTGCGGAAACAGGGCAAACAGGGCGGGTGTGAGGATGAGTCCGCCGCCACCCACGATCGAATCAATAAACCCGGCCAGACCGGAGGCGAGCGACGCAATAAGCAATTCCATGCGGGGGATTGTCGCATTCGCAGATGGGTGACTTTTGCTATAAAAGTAATAGCAATATGCGCAGATTCCACCTGCGCCAGTACCTGATTGAAGTGCAAATAAAAAAGCACCGGGGTTGCCGGTGCTTTTGTGAGGCTGCATCGCTATGTGCAGGATTATTGGATGTGTTCTTAGCCGTCTCCTCGGCGTCGTTTCATGCCCGGCCTTGTGGGCCTCGCAGTTGCTGTTCGGTTCAGCGTTGGCATGAAATGTAGCTGCCCCTGCGGGGTCACGGCATCAGGACAAACCCTTCATTCGCGCAAAGCGGCGTCCTCCGCAATCCACTGCGCTGCCTTCTCGGCAATCATCAAGGTGGGCGAGTTGGTGTTGCCACTGGTGATCAGCGGCATCACACCGGCATCCACCACGCGTAAGCCGGCCACGCCGCGCACCTTCAGGCGGCTATCGACCACGGCCATCGGGTCCTGGTCAGGTCCGTCGATCCGGCCCATTTTGGTGGTGCCCACGGGGTGGAAGATGGTGGTGGCAATGTCACCGGCGAGCTGCGCCAATTCGGCATCGCTCTGGAACTGCAAGCCGGGTTTGTATTCCTCCGGCTCAAATTTTTGCAACGCAGGTTGCGCCACGATGCGGCGTGTGACCCGCAAAGAGTCCGCCGCGACTTTGCGGTCTTCGTCGGTACTGAGGTAGTTCGGGGCAATGCGCGGCGCTGCATTGAAGTCTGGTGACTGGATCTGTACCGTCCCCCGGCTGGTGGGGTTCAGGTTGCACACACTGGCAGTGAACGCATTGAAGGTGTGCAGGGGTTCGCCGAAAGCTTCCAAGCTCAAGGGTTGCACGTGGTACTGGATGTTGGGGTACTTTTGATCGGGGCTGCTGCGGGTGAATGCACCCAACTGGCTGGGCGCCATGCTCATGGGGCCACTGCGCTTGAGCGCATATTCGAGCCCGATTTTGGCTTTACCCCACAGGCTGTTGGCTTGGGTGTTGAGCGTGGTCGTGTTCTTGACCTTGAATACCGCGCGGATCTGCAGGTGGTCTTGCAGGTTGGCACCCACGCCGGGTGTGTCTTGCAGTACCTTGACGCCGTACTGTTGCAAAAGCCCTGCGGGGCCGATGCCGGAGTGCTGGAGTATTTGGGGGGATCCCACCGCACCCGCGCACAGCAAAACTTCCGCGCGCGCAGTCGCTGTCACCATTTCGCTGCCGGTCCAGACTTCCACCCCTTTGCAGCGCAAAGGAGTGGCTCCAGAGGCATCTTCTGCCGCCGGTTCGATCAACAGGCGGGCTACTTGGGCCGAGTTCCAGAGCTCGAAATTCGGGCGCCCGTAGCACATGGGCCGCAAAAACGCCTTGGCCGTGTTCCAGCGCCAGCCGTCTTTCTGATTGACCTCGAAATAGCCCACGCCTTCGTTATTGCCGCGGTTGAAGTCCTCGGTGGCCGGGACCCCCGCCTGCTGTGCCGCTTGTGCAAACGCATCCAGCACATCCCACCGCAGGCGTTGCTTCTCTACGCGCCACTCCCCGCCCGCGCGGTGGTGCCGCAGCACCTCGCCGTACACCGTGGCGTTGTTCTTGATGATCGGTGAGGCCGTGCCCTTGGCGCCATGGAGGGGGGTCGCACCGAGGTGGTGGTCCTCATGCAGCTTGAAATAGGGCAGGCTGTTGTCCCAGTTCCAATGGGCGTCGGCCGTGAGTTGGGCCCATTGGTCGTAATCGCGGGCTTGGCC
>DAINNP010000076.1:0-9193 GCA_036735785.1 Rhodoferax sp.
AGTGATGACATCGGGCAAGTGCTGATGGCCATGAACAGCATCAACGTGGGTTTGACCCTGCTGATCGGCAAAGTGCGCAATGCCTCCGATGTGGTCGCCATGGGCACCAACGAAATCGCCGATGGCAATGTCGATCTGGCTAACCGCACCGAAAAACAAGCCGGCGAGGTGAATGCCGCCGCGAGTGCCGTGCATCAACTCACCAGCACCGTGGCCCAGACGGCGGAGCAGACCCACAAAGTCAACCAGTTGGTCACCAGCGTGGCGGGCGTTGCCAGCAGCGGCAGCCAGGTGGTGCAGGATGTGGTGAGCACCATGGGGCAGATATCCACGAGTGCCAACAAGATCAACGACATCATTGCCTTGATTGAAGGCATCGCTTTTCAAACCAACATCTTGGCCCTGAATGCAGCTGTCGAAGCCGCCCGCGCTGGCGAGCAAGGGCGGGGATTCGCCGTCGTGGCCTCAGAGGTCCGCAACCTCGCCAAGCGTTCGTCTACGGCAGCTCACGAAATCAAGGACCTGATTGCAGCTTCGGTGAGCAACGTATCTGCGGGCAGCCAGCTCGTGGAAAAGACCCGCGAGTCGATGGAGGAAATTACCTCCTCCATCGCCGAGGTGGTCCGCTATATCGAGGGCATCGCCCATGCCAGCCAGGAGCAGAGTGCCGGCATCGAAAGCGTGAACCGGAGCATTTCAGAAATCGACCAGATGACGCAGCAAAACGCCGCGCTGGTCGAAGAGGCCGCCGCTGCCGCCATGCGTATGCGTGATCAATCCCACACGTTGACGGATGCCGTCAACACTTTCAAGACCCCTGCATAAATGCTGCGCAGCAGCATTTATTTTTTGAATCAATGCATGTGATGAATCCATTGGACTCATCCAGCTTGAACGGTGACACTGCGCCCGCCCCGTTGGACAGCGGTGGGTCAGTGTTTCTCTAAACCCCGAAGGAGACTTAATGTCTGGAATTCTCGACAAGGAACGGATCATCGCTGGTCCCGGCTTTAATCGTTGGCTGGTACCGCCTGCCGCTCTCGCTATTCACTTGTGCATCGGCATGGCTTATGGCTTTTCCGTGTTCTGGTTGCCACTCTCCAAAGCGTTGGGCATCAAAGAAGCCATCAAGTGCGGCCCCGAAGTAGGTTTTTGGGCACAGCTCTTCACCACCAACTGCGACTGGCAAATCTCCACCCTCGGTTGGATGTACACCCTGTTCTTCGTGTTGCTGGGTTCCAGCGCTGCGATCTGGGGCGGTTGGCTTGAGCGTTCGGGCCCCCGTAAGGCAGGCGTGGTGTCGGCGGTGTGCTGGTGCGGCGGTATGTTGATTTCCGCCCTCGGTATCTATACCCACCAGTTCTGGCTCATGTTGTTGGGCTCCGGTGTCATTGGCGGCATCGGTTTGGGCTTGGGGTACATCTCTCCCGTGTCCACACTGATCAAGTGGTTCCCGGACCGTCGTGGCATGGCCACCGGCATGGCGATCATGGGCTTTGGTGGCGGTGCCATGATCGGCTCCCCCCTCGCGGCTGACTTGATGAAGTACTTTGCCACCCCCACCGACATGGGCGTGATGCAGACCTTCGTGGTGATGGCGCTGATTTACTTCGTGTTCATGATGGCAGGTGCCTTCGGCTACCGCGTGCCTGAAACCGGCTGGAAGCCCGCAGGCTGGAACCCCCCACCCGCACAAGTGAACAACGCCATGATCACCCAGAAGCACGTGCATGTGAAAAAGGTCTGGGGCATTCCCCAGTTCTGGCTCATCTGGATGGTGTTGTGCATGAACGTGAGTGCCGGTATCGGCGTGATCGGCATGGCTTCCCCCATGTTGCAAGAAGTGTTCGGCGGCACCTTGATCGGTGTGCAAGCCAAGTTCGGCGAGCTCGACAAAGCCCAATTGGCAGCGATTGCCACCGTGGCAGCCGGCTTCACTGCGCTGCTCTCGTTGTTCAACATCGGCGGCCGCTTCTTCTGGGCCAGCTTGTCCGACAAGATGGGTCGCAAGATCACCTACATCGTGTTTTTCGTGTTGGGCGGCCTGATGTACTTCAGCGTTCCCGGCAGCGCAGCCGCAGGCAGCATCGTGCTCTTCGTGGGCGCTTTCTGTGTGATTTTGAGTATGTACGGCGGCGGCTTTGCCACAGTGCCTGCGTATCTCGCTGACTTGTTCGGTACCCAGATGGTGGGCGCTATCCACGGCCGTCTTTTGACTGCGTGGGCGACTGCCGGCGTGTTGGGTCCAGTGGTGGTGAACTACATGCGCGAATACCAGCTCGGCCTGGGCATTCCGCGTGAGCAGGTTTACAACCAGACCATGTACATCCTGGTGGGCATGTTGGTGGTGGGTCTGATCTGTAACCTGCTGGTTCGTCCGCTGGATAACAAGTGGTTCATGACCGACGCTGAGTTGGCTGCCGAAAAGAAACTGGCTCACGAACGTGCAGCCGCTTCTGAAGTTGGCACCAGCACTGGCGGTGCAGACACGATCCCTACCTGGGTGGTGGCATTTGCTTGGGCGGCTGTGGGCCTGCCTTTGGCATGGGGCGTGTACCGCACCTTGCTGAGCGTTGCCAAGTTCTTCGCTTAACGTTCCTAGAACCTCAACAGGAACGCCATGACACCACCCGGCCTCCCTCCGCAGGCCTCCGCCGCGGCGGAGGGCCGGGTGTTGCAAGGCGCAGCGCCTCAAGCGCGCGACCTGTTGACTGAGTCTGCCCCCGCGGCCTGTGCCGCTGCTTTGACGCTGTCTGACATCACCGCGCTGGTGCTGGCAGGCGGCCGTGGCATGCGCATGGGCGGGGTGGACAAGGGCTTGCAGCCCTTCCAGGGTGTGCCCCTGGTGCAGCAGGCCTTGCAGCGCCTTGCTGCGCAACAAGCCGGTGTGCTGGCGGGCGTCATCGTGAATGCCAACCGCAACCCGGATACCTACCTCGCTCTGGGTGAAGCCATTTTTGGCGCCGGGCAGGTGCAGGTCGTACCCGACCGAGATACCGATTTTTCAGGCCCCTTGGCCGGCTTTCAGGCCGGGCTGGACGTGTGCGCTACCCCGTTGATGTTGACCGTGCCTTGCGACAGCCCGTTGTTCCCTCTGGATCTGGCGCAGCGTTTGTTGGCCGCTCTGCTGCAGGCCAGTGCCGATCTCGCAGTGGCAGTGGCCCCGGAGACCGGGCGCGATGGCCAGGTGGCCTTGCGCAGCCAGCCGGTGTTTTGTTTGATGCGCACCTCTTTAGCCCCCAGCCTGCACGACTATCTGCACAGCGGTGGTCGCAAGGTAGATGCCTGGGTTGCCAGCGTCCGGAGTGTGCAGGTTTCTTTTGATGCGCCGGGCGACGACCCGCGCGCTTTTGCCAATGCCAATACGCTGGACGAATTGCGCCAGCTCGAATTTCGATAAAACATGGGAGCACATGGCTCGCCCCCCGCCCGCCGAACAGCATTAACAGTGTGACTTACGGAGTATTCAATGAGCGAACAAAAAATTGAGTTGTACGACGGCCCGGCCGGTGGTTGGGGCGCATTGCGCAGTGTCGGCAAAGCGCTGCTGCGCCAGGACATTCCGGTCAAAGGCGCCAAAACGCTGCTGTCGGCCAACCAGCCGGACGGTTTTGACTGCCCCGGCTGCGCCTGGCCGGACCGCAACCATGGCTCGACCTTCGAGTTTTGCGAAAACGGCGCCAAAGCCGTGGCGGCAGAAGCCACCGCACGCCGTGTCACGCGCGACTTTTTTGCGCAGCACAGCGTGGCCGAGTTGGCTTTGCAGAGCGACTTTGCCTTGGAAGACCACGGCCGCTTGACCGAGCCCATGGTCTACGACGCGCAGACCGACCACTACCGCCCCATCAGCTGGGACGACGCCTTCGGCCTGATCGCCAAACACCTCAACGCCTTGCCGGACCCGAACCAGGCCGCGTTCTACACCTCCGGGCGCGCCAGCAACGAGGCGGCGTTTTTGTACCAGTTGTTTGTGCGCCAGTACGGCACCAACAACTTCCCCGATTGCTCCAACATGTGCCACGAGCCCAGCGGCACCGGCATGCGCGAGAGCATTGGCGTAGGCAAGGGCACGGTCACGCTGGACGACTTCACCCAGGCTGAGGCCATCTTTATCTTCGGCCAGAACCCCGGCACCAACCACCCGCGCATGCTGGGCGAGTTGCGCCAGGCCGCCAAGCGCGGCGCGCGCATTGTGAGCATCAACCCCATGCGCGAGCGTGGGCTGGAGCGCTTTGCCGACCCGCAAGACAAGCTGGAAATGGCCACCCTGGGCGACACCGCCATCAGCAGCCACTACTTCCAGTTGCGCATAGGCGGCGACTTTGCGTTCGTCAAAGGCATGATGAAAGCCTTGGTCGAGTGGGACGATGCCGGGCGCCAGGTGTTGGACCATGCCTTCATTGCTGAGCACACCACCGGTTTTGACGCGCTGCTGCAGGATCTGCGCGCCGAGTCCTGGGAGCTGCTGGAGAAAGAGTCCGGCCTGAGTGTTGAGCACATGCGCAGTGCGGCAGATGTGTATGCCAAGGCCGGCAGCACCATCGCGTGTTGGGGCATGGGCATCACCCAGCACCAGAATTCGGTGGCCACGATTCAGATGATCGTCAACCTGCTGCTCATGCGCGGCAACATCGGCCGCCCCGGTGCTGGTCCGTGCCCGGTGCGCGGCCACAGCAACGTGCAGGGCGACCGCACCATGGGTATCTGGGAGCACCCGCCCAAAGCGTTGTTGCAAAACCTAGAGCGCGTGTTCGGCTTTACGCCTCCGCAGGAGCCGGGCCTTGGCACGGTAGATACCATCCGCGCCATGCTGGACGGGCAGGTCAAGGTGTTCTTTGCGCTGGGTGGCAACTTCGCCGCAGCCACGCCTGACACGGTGCAGACCTGGAAGGCGCTTCGCCAGTGCGACCTCACAGTGCATGTCACCACCAAGCTCAACCGCAGCCACATCGTGCACGGGCGGGACGCCCTGATCCTGCCCTGCCTGGGCCGTACCGAGATGGACATGCAAGCCGGCGGCCTGCAGGGCGTGACGGTGGAAGACTCGATGAGCATGGTGCATATTTCCATGGGCATCAACCCGCCTGCAGCCCCTGATTTGTTGTCGGAGCCAGCCATCGTGGCCCGCCTTGCGGCAGCGACCCTGGGTGCACGCAGCCAAACCCCTTGGTTGTGGCTGGTGGAAGACTACAGCCGCATCCGCGACAAGATTGCCGATGTGTTTGTGGACTTTGCCGACTTCAACACCCGCGTGAGCGTGCCCGGCGGCTTCCGCCTGCGCAACACCGCGAGCGAGCGGGTCTGGATCACAGGGCCCGGCAAAGCGGTGTTCAAGACCCACGCGGTGCCGGTGGACACCCCCTTGCACCAGGCGCGCCAGCGCAAGGGCGACGCCAAGGTGTTTGCCTTGATGACCACCCGCTCCCACGACCAGTACAACACCACCATTTATGGTGACGACGACCGCTACCGCGGCGTGTTCGGCCAGCGCCGGGTGGTGTTTGCCAACGAGCAAGACATTCGCGACCTCGGCATGAAAGCCGGGGACCTGATTGACTTTGTGACCGAGTGGGCCGGTGGCGATGAGCGCCGGGCCGAGGGTTTCAAGCTGGTGGCCTACAACATCCCCCGTGGTTGTGTCGGTGCCTATTACCCCGAAACCAACCCCCTGGTGCCGCTGGACTCGGTAGCCATCAACGCCGGCACACCCACCTCCAAGTGCATTCCGGTTTTGATGCTCCCCCACAAGGCCGCTGCATGATGTCAGAGCTGCAGCAAACCTTGCTGCTGGCGCTGTACCGCGAGGCCAAGCCGGTCTCGCTGCCCAAGCTGGGCAAGCAGCTGGGCTTGAGCGGCAGTGTGGTGATGCGCGCACTGGCTCCTTTGGGCGATGCGGTCATTGCCGGCCAGCCCGGGCCGGGCTGGGTCCGGTTGGACATGGCCGACGCCCGCTGGACCGCCAGCCTGACCGAGGCCGGGCGGATTCAATGTGCGGAGCACGACCATGCGGCCTGACGACTTGCAGGAACCGCTGCGAAGCTGTGCCGTAGACCGTTGGCCGCAGGACGGCCAAACCACCGATGTGCTCGCCGCCGAAGTGCCGGTGGCGCTCGAGTTCAATGGCATCTCGCACGCGGTCATGCTGGCTACGCCGCAGGACCTGGAGGCCTTTGCCCTGGGCTTTGCCTTGACCGAAGGCATTCTGGATTCGGCGGCCCAGTGTTACGGCATCGAGGTCGAGCCGGTGCAGACCGACGCGGTGCAAGGGCTGGCGGTCAAATTGGACATTGCGGCCTCGTGTTTTCAGCGGCTCAAGTCGCAACGCCGCAGCCTTGCCGGCAACACCGGCTGCGGGCTGTGCGGGGTGGAGAGCCTGGCCGCTTTAGGCCCCTCGTTGCAAGTCATGCCACCGCAGCCGTGGCTGGCCGGCTTGACAGTCGAGACCTTGCTGCGCGCCTCCCGCGCGCTGCCCGATCACCAACCGCTGAACCATGCCTGCGGCGCGCTGCACGCGGCCGCGTGGGTCAGCCCGGAAGGGGAGCTGTTGGCCGTGATGGAAGACGTGGGTCGCCACAACGCGCTCGACAAGCTCTTGGGCCAGCGCGCCCGCGACAGCCGTTTGCAGGAGCCCGGCTTTGTGTTCATGACCAGCCGGGCCAGCCATGAGCTGATCCGCAAATGCGTGCGCATGGGCGTGGGCGCCATGGCCGCCATTTCTGCCCCGACTGACTTTGCAGTGGATATTGCTGCGCGCAGCGGCCTGCAGCTGTGGGGCTTGGTGCGCGGGCAGCGGGCGGTGCGCTACACCCCCTGAGCCCCATAAGCCTTGCGAACTGAGGGGAAGCAGGGTCTCAGGAATAATGCCGGAGTGTTCGGTGGTGCCGGGAGGCCGTTTTGAAATTATCTTTTTTTGCGCTCGGTTGGCGCACTTTGTGGCGCGATGTGCGCTCCGGCGAACTGCGTTTGCTCATTCTGGCCGTCACACTGGCCGTGGCCGCGTTAACGGCGGTCGGCTTTTTTGCGGACCGGCTGCAGGGTGGCCTGCAGCGCGATGCGCGCCAGCTGCTCGGCGGGGATGCGGTCATCTCCAGCGACAACAAGCCGCCTGCTGCTTTTGAGGAGCGCGCCCGCGCACTCGGCTTGCAGGTCGTGCACACCCTGGGCTTTCCCACCATGGCCCGCGCTAGCGATGCCCAAGGCGGGGCTGCCAAGCTGGTGGCACTCAAAACCGTTGAGGCCGGCTACCCGCTGCGCGGCACCCTGCGCATCAGCCCGTCACCCGACACCCCCGATACCCCTACCAAAGACATTCCTGCCCCCGGCCAAGCCTGGGTAGACGCTGCACTGCTGGACGCCATTGGCATTCAGGTGGGCGACCCGATTTTGCTGGGCGATGTGCAACTCAAGGTGGGCGCCATTCTGGTCATCGAGCCTGACCGCGGTGGCGGCTTCATGAACTTCGCGCCCCGTGTGATGCTGAACGAGGCTGACATTGCGGCCACCGGGCTCATCCAGCCCGCCAGCCGCTTGAGCTATCGCATGGCAGTGGCCGGCCCTGAGGCAGCTGTCAAAACCTATGTGGAGTGGGCGGATGCCCAAGTCAAAAGCAGTGTGCGCGGTGTGCGGGTGGAGTCGCTGGAAAGCGGCCGCCCCGAAATGAGCCAAACGCTGGACCGTGCCAACAAGTTCTTGAGTCTGGTGGCGCTGCTGGCCGCTTTGCTCAGCGCCGTCGCGGTAGCGTTGGCTGCCCGCGCCTTTGCCGCCAACCACCTGGACGACTGCGCCATGCTGCGGGTGTTGGGCTTGTCTCAGCGCACTATTGCCAGCGCTTACGCATTTGAGTTTGCGCTGGTGGGCCTGTTTGCCAGCCTCTTGGGCGTGGCCGTGGGCTTTGGCGTGCACTACTTGTTTGTGGCCTTGCTGGCAGGGCTGGTGAGCGCCACCTTGCCGGCGGCATCCATTTGGCCTGCGCTGCTCGGTATCGGCATGGGCTTGACGCTGCTGATGGCCTTCGGCTTGCCGCCGGTGCTGCAGCTGGCCCAGGTGCCGGCATTGCGGGTGATCCGCCGCGATGTGGGTAATCTGCGCCCGGCGTCTCTGGGTGTGCTGGCGATTGGCGTGGCGGGCTTTGCCGCCTTGCTGCTCACCGTCAGCAGTGATTTGACCTTGGGCCTGATTGCCGTGGGCGGCTTTGCCGGTGCGGTACTGGTGTTTGCGGGCTTGGGCTGGCTGGCCGTGAAGTTACTGCGCAAAGCGGTCAACGAGAGCACCGCGCCACGCTGGCTGGTGCTGGCCACGCGCCAAATCTCAGCCCGCCCCATGTACACCGTGGTGCAGGTGAGTGCCTTGTCGGTGGGCTTGCTGGCGCTGGTGTTGCTGGTGCTGCTGCGCACCGACCTGATTGCCAGTTGGCGCAAAGCCACCCCGCCCGACGCGCCCAACCGCTTTGTGATCAACGTGATGCCCGAGCAGTCGGATGCGTTCCAAAAGGCGCTGGTGGACAAGGGGGTCGCCAAGTTTGACTGGTTCCCCATGATCCGCGGCAGGCTGGTGGCGGTGAACGACAAAGTCGTTTCCCCTGACGACTACACCGAAGACCGCGCCAAGCGCCTGGTGGACCGCGAGTTCAACATTTCGCACAGCGCCAAAAACCCGCAGCACAACCTGATCGTCGGTGGCAAATGGACCGAAGAAGAGGCCGGCGCCATCAGCGTGGAAGAGGGCATTGCCAAAACCCTGAACCTCAAGCTCGGCGACACCCTGCGCTTTGATGTGGGTGGCGTGCAAACCGAAGCCAAAATCACCTCGCTGCGCAAGGTGGACTGGGGCTCTATGCGGGCGAACTTCTTTGTGATGTTTCCGGTCAGCACCCTCAAAGACGTGCCCAGCACCTACATGGGCGCCTTCAAGGCGCCTGAGACCAAGGGGTTTGACAACTCCCTGGTGCGCGAATTCCCCAACATCACCAACGTCGACATGAGCAGCACCATCAACCAGGTGCAGCGGGTGCTGGACCAGGTGATCCGGGCGGTGGAGTTTTTGTTCGGCTTCACGCTGGCCGCGGGGCTGGTGGTGTTGTTTGCCGCAGTGACCGCTACCCGCGAAGACCGTGCGCGCGAGTTCGCCATCATGCGGGCGGTGGGCGCGGGCAGCAGCCTGCTGCGCCAGGTGCAGCGCACCGAGCTGGCGGGTG
>DAINNP010000077.1:0-9134 GCA_036735785.1 Rhodoferax sp.
CCAAGAAACTCCAACCCATCATCATCAAGCGGGTCAAGAAGGGCGGCCACGCTGCCCATGGTGGTGCCTGGAAGATCGCGTACGCCGACTTTGTGACCGCCATGATGGCTTTTTTCTTGTTGATGTGGTTGCTCGGCAGCACCACGGAGGGAGACAAGAAAGGCATTTCCGATTACTTTCAGTCTCCACTCAAGGTCGCGCTGCAAGGCGGCGCCGGTGCGGGAGCCAGTAACAGCATCATTACCGGCGGAGGTAACGACCTGACCCAATCCGCCGGACAGTCTAAGCGCGGCGAGGGTAGCGACTCCAAGGCGAAAAAGAGCGCTGGCGATCAGCGCAAAATTGAGCGGGCTAAAAAAGATGCGCAAACCCTGGCCGCTGTAGCTGCGAAGATCGCCAGCAGCATATCGAGCAACCCGAAAATGGCGGAATTCAGTTCGCAGATCAAACTCGAGATCACGCCGGACGGGCTTTTGATTCAAATTGTCGACGATCAGCGCAGGCCCATGTTTGACATCGGCAGTTCGGCAGTGAAGCCCTATATGCGGGAGATCCTGAAGGAAATCGGGGTCACGCTAACGGATATCGACAACAAAATCAGCCTGGACGGCCATACGGACCAAACCCCCTACGGGAATGCAGCCCGCGGATACAGCAATTGGGAGCTTTCAGCTGACCGCGCCAATGCCAGTCGCCGCGAACTGATTGCAGCAGGAATGCCCGAAGACAAACTGGCGCGAGTGGTTGGAATGGCTTCGAGTTTGTTGGCCGACCCTCAAAACCCCTTGAGTGCCGCAAACCGGCGCATTAGTATCTTGGTTATGACCAAAGAGGCCGAGGAAAGGCTGTTGAGCGGCGCGGTGATTCCCCTGGAGAATGAAACAGAAATGCCAGACCCCGGGGTGGAAAGCAAAAAAGCCAGTCCATGAAATTTCTAAAATTCAGTCATACTCGTTAAAATCAAAAATCGTACGGTCAAAGGTTATTTATGTCTAAAGAATTGCGCTTCCTCATCGTCGACGATTTCTCCACCATGCGACGTATCGTGCGTAACCTCTTGAAAGAAAGCGGCTACGCCGATGCCGATGAGGCGGAAGACGGCGTGGCTGCCTTGCAAAAACTGCGCAACGCCACCTTTGACTTTGTCGTGAGCGATATCAATATGCCCAACATGAACGGGTTCCAATTGCTCGCTGAAATCAAAAAAGATGAAAAACTCAAGCACCTCCCCGTGTTAATGGTGACGGCAGAGGCACGCAAAGAAGACATCGTGCTCGCGGCCCAGCAAGGTGCCTCGGGATACATCGTCAAACCCTTCACAAAAGCGACGCTGGAGGACAAGGTCAACCACATTCTCACCAAAATGGGATTGAAATAATCATGTCCACAGAACCCACCCCCAACACCCCTGCGCTCAGCACGGTAGAAGTCCACCAGCAGTTAGGCGCATTGACGCGACAGTTGCATGACTCGTTGAACGGGTTGGGGCTTGCTGACAAAGTGAAGGACTGGGCAGGCGAATTGCCTGACGCCAAAAGCCGCTTGTCCTACATCGCACGCTTGACCGGACAAGCTGCTGAGAAGGTGCTCAACCAGGTCGACCAAGCGAAGGAGCAGCACGACTTTATTGCTGCGGAAACACGCCGCATCGGCGAGCTCATCGCCAAAGATCCGGTAGCAGCGGTAGCCAAGGGCCATGTAATGAACTTCATCAACGATGTTGATCAGGCCAGCAAAAAGGTGGATGGGCACCTCACCGAAATCATGATGGCGCAAGACTTCCACGACCTCACGGGTCAGGTGATTGCCAAGGTCGTCAATCTTGCCGCAACGATTGAAGAACAGTTGGTGCTCTTGCTGCTTCAGACCGCACCACCGGAAGTTGCCGCCAAAGCAGCACCACCCGCCGAATATGTGCCGGCACTGGCCGGGCCAGTGGTTGACGGTCAATCCAACCAGGAAGTCGTGACCGATCAGTCCCAAGTCGACGATTTGCTGGCCAGCCTCGGCTTTTAAACCGTCCGAATGAAGGGGCGGAAAGCCCCTCTTTTCACCCTTTAGTTTCAAAGGGTGCTCGCGACAATGGTGAGAACGAAAGAGTCTCACCACCATGGAACAAGGCAGTCAAGATCGTAATTTACCGGCCTCCGAAAGGAAGCTGAAAAAAGCACGTGACGACGGCCAGGTCAGTCGCTCTCAGGACCTGACCCACTTGGGTGTACTTGGCGCCGGTGCAGTCGCCGTTCTTTCGCTCTCCCCCATCTTGTTTGAGCAACTCAAACTCAGCATGATCCAACAGCTGAGCTTTGACGCAGATACGGTTCGCCGCACGGGAACGATGGTTCAGCGCCTGGGTGACGCCAGCATCATCGGCACTGCAGGATGTGTCGCGTTCGCAGCGATTGTGATGACAGCGGCCATCTTGTCTGCCGTCGCATCCGGCGGCTGGGTTCAGAGTCTCAAGCCCTTGATGCCCGATTTTTCGCGGCTCAACCCGCTTTCCGGCTTTGCCAATCTCTTTTCCAAAAAGAAGTTTCTCGACACCGCCAAGATGATGTTGATGACGGGCATCTTGTTCGCCATCGCTGTAGGCTTTCTGAAGTCCGGCATGCAGGAAATGGCCGCCATGCTGTTGCAGCCCTCTCCGGCGGCCATCGCTCAACTCATGAAGTGGATGGTCAGCGGCCTCGGACTCATGTTGCTGGTCATTCTCTTGGCTGCGATGGTCGATGTACCACTGCAACTTTTCTTGCACAAAGACCAGATGAAGATGTCGCACCAAGAGGTGAAAGAAGAAGGTAAAGAGTCCGACGGCAACCCGCAACTCAAAGGAAAGATCCGGCAGAGACAACGCGAAATGGCGCAACGGAGCAGCGTCGGTGCCGTGCCCAAAGCGGACTTCATCGTCATGAACCCGACCCACTTTGCCGTCGCGATCCGCTATGACGAAGCCACGATGCGGGCTCCGCGCGTCATCTCCAAAGGTGCAGACCTTTTGGCCATGCGGATTCGTGATGTCGCCAAGCAGCACTCCATTCCTGTGCTGCAGTCCCCCATGTTGGCGCGTGCACTATATGCCAACGCCGAGCTCGACCAGGACATCCCTGCGACCCTGTACACCGCGGTAGCCCAAGTTCTGGCGTATGTCTATCGCTTGCGCGCAGCCATGCGGGGTGAAGGCGCAATGCCCTCCGAAGTCCCGCAGCCGTTTGTGCCCCCTGAGCTCGACCCCCAGTCTAAGACCCTGAAGGCATCCACCGTATGAACGCCCAACTCAAATCCTTCCAGCAGTGGTATGCCACCAATGCCGGAGTCGTGCAAGGTGCAGCAGCGCCTATGCTGGTGGTAGCCATCCTGGCCATGATGGTGCTTCCCATGCCCCCGCTCCTGCTGGACATGTTCTTCACTATCAACATTGCCGTCGCACTGATGGTGATGATGGTCGCGGCCTACATGGTCCGGCCGCTGGATTTTGCCGCCTTCCCATCGGTGTTGTTGTTGACAACCCTGATGCGCCTTTCTTTGAACGTAGCCTCCACCCGAGTGGTCCTGCTTGAGGGCCACACAGGGCCGGGTGCTGCGGGCGCAGTGATTGAAGCATTCGGCCATTTCTTGATCGGTGGTAACTTTGCAGTCGGTTTGATCGTTTTTGCGATTCTGGTGGTCATCAACTTTGTAGTGGTAACCAAGGGCTCCGAGCGGATTGCAGAAGTTTCGGCACGATTCACGCTGGACGCCATGCCCGGTAAACAAATGGCGGTAGATGCAGACCTGAACGCCGGCCTGATCGACGAAAAAGAGGCCAAACGACGCCGCGCCGAAATCGGCGAAGAAGCCGAATTTTTTGGCTCCATGGACGGTGCATCCAAATTCGTCCGCGGCGATGCGATTGCGGGAATCTTGATTCTGCTGATCAACATCTTCGGGGGATTCGCCATCGGCATCTTGCAACACGATCTGAGTGCATCCCAAGCAGCCAACACCTACATCCTGTTGGCAGTGGGTGACGCGCTCGTTGCCCAGATTCCAGGCTTGCTGATTTCTGTGGCCGCTGCCATGGTGGTATCGCGAGTGGGCAAGGACAAAGACATCGGCAAACAAATCGTGGGACAGATGTTTGTGTCCCCCAAGGTGCTCGGCATTACAGCGGTCATCATGATCATTCTGGGTTTGATTCCCAACATGCCGCACTTTGTATTCTTGAGCATTGGAGCGGTGCTGGGCTATGGCGCCTGGGTGCTCAGCAACAAACCAATCCCGACAGAGGCAGAGGTTACCCCCGCAGCGCCTACCGGTGACGGCGACGCCACCTGGGATGACCTGCAGCCGGTGGACCAACTGGGCCTGGAATTGGGCTACCGCCTCATTGCACTGGTTGACAAAACCCGCCAAGGCGACCTGCTGAACCGGATCAAAGGTGTGCGCCGTAAGTTTGCACAAGAGGTCGGCTTCCTACCTCCTTCTGTGCACGTCCGGGACAACCTGGAGCTCAAGCCCAGCGCTTACCGGATCACACTGCGCGGCGTGATCGTCGGCGAGGGGGAAGCATTTCCCGGCAATTACCTGGCGATCAATCCCGGAGGAATCACCACCCCGCTGATCGGCACTGCGACCACAGACCCCGCATTCGGACTGCCCGCACACTGGATCGATGAACGCCAGAAGGAAGCCGCACAAATGGCGGGATTTACGGTGGTTGATTCTGAGACTGTCATGGCAACCCATTTGTCACACTTGATGCAAGTCCAGGCCTCCAAGCTCTTGAGCCGGACAGAAACACAACAACTGGTGGAACACGTGGCGAAACTGGCTCCTAAACTCATCGAAGAGGTCGTCCCCAAAATGGTGTCGATTGCCGTCTTCCAAAAGGTGCTGCAGCTGCTTTTGGATGAGTCGGTGCACATCAGGGATATACGCACCATCATCGAGTCGATTGCGGAGCACGCCCCCTCCACCACAGACCCTGCTGAGCTGGCCAAGCGTGTTCGCGTGGCGTTGTCACCCGCCATCGTGCAGCAGATTTACGGACCGACACGTGAACTCAATGTCATCGCCATCGACCCTGGACTCGAGCGGTTGCTGGTGCAAGCCTTGGGCAGTGCATCCGGATCTGCTTTGGATCCGGGCGTAGCCGACATGCTCAGCCGCAATGCAGCAGAAACAGCGATGAAGCAAGAAGAGGTCGGCGTACCGGCCTGCCTGCTGGTGCCAGACCAGATACGCGGCGCTATATCCCGCTTGGTACGACGTGTTGCACCCCGCTTGCAAGTGCTTGGTCACAGTGAAATTCCAGAAACCCACACCATCCGTATCGGTCCGATTTTGAGAGGCGCCACATCATGAACGTCCAACGCTTTACAGCCGCCACCTCACGCGAAGCGTTAGCCAAGGCCCGTCAGGCCTTTGGTGAAGGCACGCTTATTCTGTCAAACCGCCCTACGGCAAATGGCGTTGAAGTCGTAGCCACAGCGGAGGACAGCTTGGCCACACTCGACGCGGCTGTCAGTCGCACCGCCGCCCGCTCGGATGGAAGCTCCCAACAACGGCAGCAGCCCCCCAGCTACCGCGAAGTGGCGAGCAAAGTGGAAGAAGACGCAGAACAGCTGGCGATGAGCACCCTCTCCTTCCAAGACTATGTGCGGGAGCGCATGTTGCGCCGCCGGGCCGAGGCACAGCAGATCCCCGTCTTGCAGCCCGAAGTGACTTCCATGCCGATGCCCGCCCCGGCGCCCGTGCCGCTCGAGCGCCCGCAACCCACTTTGACGCAGCGCATTGCGATCGACATCGAGTCGCAGCCCAAACGAGCAGCCCCCGTGCGGCATGCTGCACCCGCTCCGCAAGCGCCGGCAGTGAACAAAATCGTCATGGACGAGTTGCACGCCATGAAGGAACTGATCGAGGACCGTTTCAACACCCTCACCTGGTTGGGTCAAGCCAAGCAAAACCCGATCCAGTCCAACATGATGCTCAAGATGATCCGGGCCGGCTACTCGCCGACGCTTTCACGGGCGATCTTGGAGCGCTTGCCAGATGACATGGATGCACCCGAATCCGTGCGCTGGGTGATGGACGTGCTGGAACGCAATCTGCATACCGATGCGGCCATTCCGGCACTCCACGAAGAGGGTGGCGTGTTCGCTCTCACGGGTGCCACAGGGGTTGGCAAAACCACCACAGCGGCCAAGCTCGCGGGCTTGTGCGCGCGGACCCATGGTCCCGGCAGTGTGGGCCTGATCACCTTGGACACTTATCGCATAGGCGCCCATGAGCAGCTGCGCGCTTATGGAAAGATGCTGGGCGTAGTGGCCCACCTCGCCCATGACAAAGCGGCCTTGCAAGACTTGCTGGGCCTCCTCTCCAACAAAAAAATGGTGTTGATTGACACCACCGGCATCGCACCGCGGGACCCCCGCAAACGCGAGCTGCTGGAGTTGCTCGACCTTCCGGAGATCAAACGCTTGTTGGTCCTGAATGCCGGAGGCCATGGGGACACCATGGACGAAGCTGTGGCCTGCTTCAAAACCGGAGAATCGCAGCAGGTCATCCTGTCGAAGACCGATGAAGCGGTCAAACTCGGACCTTCAATCGATGCCTGCATTCGCCACCAATTGATGTTGCGGGGCACCACTACTGGTCAACGCGTCCCCGAAGACTGGGAAGCTGCAGTTGCCAGCAAGTTGGTCCGCACCTCCATGCGGAGCACTGGGGCTTCTGCCTACGACCCGAAAACGACCGATCTGGGCTTTTTCTTCAGCCAACCCGCCAACACCACTGCACACAAGGGGCGTATGAATGCTTGAAAGCCCTCCGAATCAGGCCGCGGGCTTGATGGACTTTGCCGTCCCTCAAACGCCGAAACTGTTGGCCATGGTGAGCCATGGAGATGAACAGGCAGAACTCCCACTGCTGCTGCGGGTGTGCGCCGCACTCGTCGGATTCGGCTACACCGTGACGGTCTTGGACGGGTCGGTACTGGAAACCACCGACAACCCCGGCTTAGAGCAATTGTTGAATTTCACGTTTACCCAGAGCACGGGAACCGAGGCACCATCCTGGAGCATTCTTCCTGCGGGTCTGGGGCTCCAAAGCCTCGCAGCGGCCCATCGGCACGGCGGCCCGGGGCTTGGTGACTGTGGTTCATTTTTCCCGCTTGAAAGCGTAGTGATCATTTATGCCAACGCACACAGCTTGACGCCGCTTATCAAGGGAAGCCAGATACGCCCGCTGTTGGCCATGTCGGCAGCAAAAACCTCATTGTTGACCACTTACCTCGCCCTCAAGCGCTTGTTGCTCAAAGCCAAGGTTGAGCCTACTATTGTGAATATGGTGGATCCTTCGAAGCCCGCCCAGGCCCACTCCACCACACCCACCAGCTTGAGCGACTGCGCCAAGTACTTTTTGAACTACGACGTGTTTCCGATTCACATCACAGCACCCATGGGGGATGAGCGCCCCTCGCCTTCCATTGAGCGATTGGCTCTGGGCCTGCTGGAAAACGCCATGTCGCTCGAAACGGGCTGGGCCTACGCGCCCCCCCAACAGAATCGTCAGTCTTTTAGCAGCCTAGCAGCCTCAGGGAGACATTGATGTACACCGCCAAAGGGCAGCTCGACCGCTCCGCATTGATCAAACAGTACCAGCCCTTGGTACGACGTTTGGCCCATCACATGATGGCCAAGCTACCGGCAAGTGTTGAGGTGGATGATCTGATCCAAGTGGGCCTTATCGGCCTGTCAGATGCCTTGTCCCGCTACGAGGCATCTCAAGGTGTTCAGTTCGAAACTTTTGCCACCCAACGCATACGCGGCGCCATGCTCGACGAGCTCCGCGAAAACGATTGGATGTCACGCGGCTCACGCAAAAGCCAAAAGGAAATTGAAACCGCATTGCGCCGCCTGGAGCACAGGCTCGGGCGCAGCCCTGCAGAGTCCGAGATCGCCGCAGAACTGGGGATGTCTCTCGCGGATTACCAGTCTCTGCTGGGCAAAGTGCGAGGCACCCAGTTGGTATATCTGGAGGATATGTCCCGCCGCAATGAAGACGATGACACCTACCTCGATCGCCATGTGGCTGACCAGGATGCAGATCCGCTCAACATGCTGCGCGATCAGCGCCTGCGGCAATCGTTGGTCGACGCCATCAAGGGGCTCCCCGAAAGAGAGCAATACATCATGAGCATGTATTACGAACAGGACATGAACCTGAAAGAAATCGCAGCGGTGCTGGACGTTACCGAGTCACGGGTATGCCAGTTGCACAGCCAATCGATTGCCAGGCTGCGCGCCAAAATGCGATCACACTAAGGTGAATGAACTGCATAAAAAAAGGGCCCGTGAGGCCCTTTCTTTTATGCTCGGCAGGCCTTCAGGCACTTACCGCAGCCAATCGCCCAGAAGATTTGGGGCCTGCGCCGTAATTACCGCCACCCGCATAGGTGGGATCCACGGAAGCAGGTACTACCAGGTTCAGCGCTTGCTCCACCAACAGGGCACGACGCAACAAACTGGATCGCACTATTTGCAAACCCTCGGCCAACGCTTTGACACGTTCTGCAATGCCTGGCTCTACCAAGCCTTGGCGCTGCCATTGCTGCCAAACCCCGGCAAGACTGACGGCTGTTTTCTGGATCTGTTCTGACAAAGCCGGCAAGGTTTCTGCGTCGCCGGTTGCAACTGCTAGTGCAAGGTCGTTGAACTGGACCTCCAGCGCATCGAAGTAAGAATCAGGTTGGATGGTGCTCATGGGGCCCCCCTCGTATCAATGGCGATACGCAGGAGGCACGCACTTACCGGGTCGTTCGGTTCAGCATTTCCTGCGCGTTGGATAACAGCTTGTCGGCGATCGCTTCCGCATTCACGGAAAACGTGCCGTCTTGGATAGACGCCCGCACCGACTCCACTTTGGCGAGATCGACATCCGAAGCTTCGCTGCGCTCGGGCTTCTCCAAAGCGCGCGCCGCGGTCGACACCGTCACAGCCACGCCGGCGGACCGGGTGCTCTGGGTGGCGTTGGTGTTCGCATTGGCCGCCGCATTGCTGCTCTGCGCAGCCTTTTGGGCAGCACCGGACACCGTAGTAGATACGGAAGCGGGTAATTCTGAGGGTTGACCAATTTTCATCGCGTTCTCCAAAACT
>DAINNP010000078.1:0-8958 GCA_036735785.1 Rhodoferax sp.
GCAGACCCTTGCACGATCAAGGTGTTCCCTGGCAGCTTCATTTGGCCGGGCTCATTGCTATTGAGCACACGGGTGACATTCGTCGCGTTGATCGCAGAGTTGATGAAACCTGTGTACCCGGCAGGAGTCGCGCCATTGGTGACCGAGTATTGACCCACACTCGTTGAAATAGATGAGCTGAAGCTACTGAAACATTCAGTACCGACTTTCGCGTTGTAGACAGCCAGCATCCGGGCTCCGAACACATCGCTAGGTGTCAGTGGAGCGGGCGTGCTTTGGGTTCCTTTGACTACATACGCTGCATAGAAGTTGCTAATCCCCACCGCGTTGTATCCCGTCGCGTAGCTCGCAGGGTTTAACGAGCTGGCTTGAATACCCGACCACATGGTGTTGAGAGACGTCTGCAGGTTGGATGCCGGGGCAATCGCTATGGCACCTTTGTAATTCAGGCTGGTCTCCTGTTTTTTGGCGAGTCCGGCAAACTGGGCGCCGGCCAAGGCCGCATGCCCGCCCTGTGAGTGGCCCATAGTCGCCCAAGCTCCAGAGAGGTGTGTCGTCATCAACTTCTTGGCCCCAACTGCAGCCAATGCCATGGATCGCCCGGCACTACCCAAGTCAAGATAGGGGTGCCCAGCCTCAACGCCCATCGCAGAGCTGCCCATGCCTTCGTAGTCTGGGGCGACCACCACCATGCCCTGCGACAGCAGCGAAGCCACCACACTTGCATATTCCCAATTTCCAGTGGCCTTCATGGTCACGCTGGGGGCGCAACTCTGCGCAACGCCTACGGTCCCGTGACCAAACACGACCAAGGGCCAGCCACCCGGCGGCATCGCCGATTTTGGGGTGAACAGCATGGCAGTTGCATTGATCTGTTTACCCATGGCGCTAGGCATCTTGTAGGCAAACAAACGCCCCGTCGCAACGGTCGATAGCGTCAGTGGCAAGTTCAGGGGATTGGCATCCTGCGACTCCAGGGCAACGGAACCAGCCGCGTCTTGCATCGCTTTGACTGCCTCTTGAAGCTTCGCCAACCGTTCTTGTGACGTGGTGCTTGCCGGCAGGTTTTTCTGTGCCTGTTGTAACTGCGCAGCCAATTGGCGTGCTGTGCCCTGAACGATGGAGTTCCCGGCTGCCACATGGTCTTCATACGGGTTGGTGTCGGAGGCCAAGCCCAGCTCTTCCAGTACCCTGCCCTTGGCGGTGGTGGCTGACACATTGTCTGTTTTGACTTTGCCAACAATCAATGTGGTGATGGGCGTGACGACGGAAGACTCTGTCGCCGGTGCTGCCATGGTGTATGCAGACTTACCGGCTGCAAACAGGGTCAAGCCGTTGTCATCGGAGTCTTTGGATGTATCGGGAATTTCTGCAATGACCGTCAGGCCGTTGGTACTGATGTTTCCGGTGTCCAGCTTGTATTTGCCACTACTGTCAGTGGTCGCGGTGGGCTCACCTGTATCGCAGGCTCCGTTTGAATTGACATCCAAGCAGACCTTTGCACCTTCGATATAGCCATCAATGACCGTGCCTGATAGAGAGCCTGTCGTAGCACTTCCTCCGCCGCTCCCGCCTCCGCCACCACCTCCACAGGCGGTGAGCAGTGCGACGGCAATAGTAGTCAGAGCAAAGGTGTGCAGCTTGAGGATGTGAGTGGGCATATCGGGTGAGGGAAAGGGCAGGCCTTAAAGCCGGGCAAGAAAAACTGGCGCAGTCTAGTGCCAACGCCTTTCTGCCGCATCCCCCGAATGGGTGAGTTTGACGCCATTCAGGGAATGCGCCGAGCCCATGTAATGCTTCCGCCCGCAGCTGTGAGAGGGCTGCAGACTCAGCAATTTCGCGTGAGTTGTTATAGGCTTTGCCCGATACGGCATGATCGAGGGCTTTTTTGCACGACTTTTCGACTATTGCCATGACTGAATCCTTGCCCCAGCCAACGGAAGCGCCTGCTGCCGAAACACCAGCAGCCTCCAAGGTGCGCCCCGCCAAATCGGATGTGTTGCCGGTGCTCGACAAAATGGCTGCCCTGTATCCCCACTTGTTCGGCGCGGTCTTCAGGCCCATGAAGCGCGGCATTTTTCAGGAGTTGCTCGACAAGCACCCCGCCGAATTTGAGCCTGTCAGCCTCAAGGCGGCGTTGTCCATGCATGCGCGGTCGCTGCGCTACTTGACCGCAGTCGCGTCCGGCGAGCAGCGTCACGACCTGCAAGGCCAGCCGGTAGAGCCGATGGCGCCTGAGCATGTGTATCACGCCTTGCTGGAAGTATTCCGCCGTCGCCAGTCCCGCACCCAGGAAGACTTGCGTCCTAAGCTGGTGCAGCGGGTGGTCGCTGCGTGGGAGGCCTCTGGCCTTACGCCCCAGGCCTATCGCGAGTTGCTCAGCGGGCGGGACGAAGCATCCAACGCTGTGCTCGACGAAGCGCTGGTGGAGGCCGAAGCGCGAGCTGCCAAGGCGGAGGCCTTGTTGGCTGCATTCAATGCAAGCGGTGCAAGCGTCGAAGCGTTTGCTGATATGTACGGTCTGGATCCACGCGCAGTCACCCGTTTGTTGCGGCGCCCTGGTGCCAAAGTGACGGCCTGAGTCACCGCCCTGATCGTTCACCAGGGCCCCGCAGCGGGGCCCGGCTCAGAGCCCTACCGTCGGGCTCATCTGCGCAGGATGCAGGTAGCGCCAGCGTCCTACCCAGCAGGCAAGCAGCAAGGTGGCAAGGCCTGCCAGACCCACCCATGTCATCGGTGTGGTCCACGCGCCGCCATAGGCGCCGAACATGGCCGCCTTGATGGCTTGAACCGTCCAGGTCATGGGCATCCAGGGGCTGATGATTTCATACAGCCCGCCACTCAGTTCCACCGGTAGCACGCCGCCCGAGGCAGACAGCTGGACCGCCAGAAACACCATGGCAAACACCTTGCCGGCGTCCCCCATGGTGCGCGACAAAAACAGCACGATCATCAAAAACGACAGGCCCGCGACCCCGAGGCAAGTTGCAAAAGCCGCGATGTTGTGCACCGGTACATGCAGACCCCAAGTCACGGTTGCACCCAACAGCGCCGCCTGCAGCGCCACCACGAGTATGGGCACGCTGACCTTGCCTATGAATTTCGCTGGCGGCGAGAATTTTTTCGCATGTCGTGGCAACACCCGGATATGAATCAAAAACGCCGCCACCCCTGCACCCAACCACAGGGCGGCGGGAATCACGTTAGGCGCAAAACCGCTGCCACTGTTGCCCACCACGGCATCGATTTCCATGATGGGTTTGACCGAGTTGGCCAGTCCTTCCGGGCTGCCCTCAGGGGTATCGATCGAGGCGGGTAAAGAGTTGGCCAGCAGCACTAAGCCCGAGGACAGGGCTTGGCTTCCAGCCTTCAGTTTTTGTAGGCCCTCCGACAAGTCTCCCGCTCCATGGCTGAGCTGCGAGCTGCCGTTCGCCAGTTCGTCGAGTTGGCTGTCTTCCGGGAGCTTGGTTACCGCTTGGCGGATGGCACCAGTCATGGTGCGCATGCCGGTGGTCAGCGTGCCCACACCGGCACTCAAACGTGTGGCGCCATCTGCCAGTTTTTTCTGCGCATCAGCGGCTGTGCGAATGCCATCGTCCAATTGATTGAGCCCGCCTGCCAGTTGGCCCACGCCGTCCTTGACACGCGTCGGTAGCAACAGGCTGTCGTCGGCTTCTGTCTTGAAGCCCATGGCACCTTCCAGCAGCTTGTGGCTGCCGCCCTGCAATTCGTCCATGCCCTTGCTGAGGTCGGTGTGTCCACTGGCCAGCGCGTCGGCCCCGGCTTTAAGCCGGTTCAGCTCGGAGTTGGGTGGGCGTTTGGAGTCCAGGGTTCGCAGTCCGTTGCCGAGTTGCTTGAAACCATCGGTGGCCTGATTGACGCCGGCATGGAGCTTGACTGAACCGTTGGAGAGCGCACGCCCGGCGGTGGCCGCCTGGTTGGCCCCGGCCTGGAGATCTGCCGCACCGGTGCGCAGCGCATCTACCCCCGCGCGCAACTCGTCCACACTGCGCTGTGAGCCTGCGGCGTTGGTCAGCACCATGGACCACCGGCGCTCGTTCAGGCTTTCGTTGACCTCGTGGCCCAGTTCGTTGGCGAACTGTTTGGCGATGGCGGCCGTCTGGAAGTTATTGCCTTCGGAGGCATACACCACCAGCTTGCCGCCACCCGGTTGTGCACCGGGTACCGCGTTGGAGCTGAAATCTTTCGGGATGATGAGCGCGAATGCCGCCCGGCCCATGCGGACATCCTGCCGCGCTTGTTCGGAGTCGTCGTAATTCACATAGCCGAAGCGCGCACTCCGCCCGAGCTTGTAGACCACTTGCGCACCCACGTTGAACACACGGTCCTGGTAGTGCACACCCTCGTCCAGGTTTACTACCGCGACCTTCAGCGCCTGGCTGTGGGAGCCGGGGTCCCACACACTGGTGAGGTAGATCGCTGCATACACAGACGGCAGCACTGCCACCACCACTACGGCGAGCAGCATTTTGGGGTACCGCAGCAGCAACAGCATTTCGTGTCGCGCCACGTAGCGCACTTGGCTTGCAAAATTTCTCATGGCTGCTCGGGTGTGTAAGGGCGGGCCGGAGCAGGCGCCCAATCGGCCGGTGGTACGGTTTTGGCCACCGCAGGGTCGGCAATGTACTGAGGCGACATGATCTGTACCCCGAAAGTATTGAATACATCCTGGATGTTGGCGTGCAACGCACTCAACACCTCCGCCCGCGGGCGGGGCTCCTCGGGGATGGCTTGGCACACCAAGCGGTACACCGGGTACCAATCGGAGAGCTCGGTTTGAAATACTTGAGGAGCCGGGTGCGCCTGAATGCCCTCTGTGCGCAGCGCCGCGTCAATCAGCATGGCGTGCACCTGGCGCCACGGCGTGTCGTAGCCGATGGTGACGGTGGTGTCCACCACGTAGCCCGGGCCATTCACAGTCCGCGAGTAGTTTTTGGTGGTGCTGGCGAGCACGCTGCTGTTGGAAATCGTGAGCTCTTCACCCAGCCCGGTCCGGATACGGGTTGCAAACATGCCGATATCGGTCACGGTGCCTTCCTGGTCCGCAATCCGCACGTACTCGCCTTTGCGGTAGACGCGGCCATAGGTCAATATCAAGCCACTGGCCGCTTGCCCGACCAGGTTGGACGCGCCCAGTGAAATCATCAGCCCGACCAGCACCGAGAGGCCTTTGAAGGCTTCAGTGCCCGCACCCGGCAAGTAAGGGTAGGCCATGGCCAAGGCAAACAGCCAGACCAGCACCTTGCTGATGCGGCGGGTCGGCACCGCCACATCGGCGTCCAGCCATGACAGGGTGTGTTCGTCTTCCAGGACCCGGTCAAAAAAACGATCCAGTCCCCGGGTGAGCAGGCGCGCCAGATAAAAAATAACCACCGCCGTGAACAAGCCCGGTATTGCTTGAATCACCGCGTTTCCTGCTTTGCCGGCAAACCCCAGCAAGTAGCCGTTCAGGGTCTCACCCCACGCGCGTGTGAAAGGAAAACGTTGCAGCACAAAGCTCAGCCACTCATAGGCAATCAGCGCTTGCAGCAGGCGTAGCAGCACGGTCATGCTGGTGCGCACGGTGCCCACGGCGCGATTCCGGTTGAGCAGGCTGATGCCGCCCAGCTGTAAGCGGGTGGCGTGCTCGGCGGACAGCTGTAGCAGCCGCTTTCCGGCGGCAATGTGCAGGCGCTTGAGTGCGGCCCACAGCGCAATGGCCACTGCAGTAGCGCCGGCTACCCAGGCGAATGCGCGTGCCAAAGCATCAAGGTCCCGGCTTTCGCGGCTCTGGGCAATTGCTGCCTCCAAGGCGCGCTGGGCTCTGAGGGCGGTGGCTTCCAGCGTGTCGCGCGCACTGATGTCGACTTCAGCCGGCGTCACCACAAAGGTGGTGGCGCCATCTATCTGGATCAGGATGCCCATGGTGTCCGGCTTTTGGCTCACCAAGTGGGGGCCGGCTTGCGCCAGTTGGGCTTGCAAGCGGGTGTGTGCGCGCTGGGCACGGTCTTCGGCCGAGATGCCTGCCATCTCCCCGCGAAAAGTGATCAGGTTGCGGTTGTAAAACGTCAGCGCGGCATCGGCGCTGGTGGGCTGCTGTACCGCAGGCCCTGAAGGCCCGGCAACTTGTGCCAGGGCATTGCCCGACAGCAAGGACAGCGAGAGCCACAGTAACAACAAAATTTTCATGGGTAGCAGCGATCTAAGTCAGACCCACTATACCCATACCAGCCCTTCCTTTGGTGGGGCCGGCTTTCCTTTACATGGTGTAGCGGCGCAATTGCCGCCGGTCCCACCAATCCTTGAGCCAGTGCCAGACACGCCCTGTCGCGCTGTACCGCCCCCAAGCCATAACCGCCTGTTGTGACCCCCCGAACAGCAGCTGAAAGCCCTCCTCCGGCTGCCGGACGGTAGCGGGTAAGCGCGCGCCGCGCGTTACGGCTTGTAGATGGCGCAGCAGGGGCGCAGAGTCGCCCTTGGCGACCCACACCTGCGGATGGCTGCTGCTGCGCAAGTAGCCGTCGGTGGCCGCTTGGCCGTCAGCATTCAACGCGAGTCCACTGGCGGCCAGCCAAGCGTGAGGCAGTTGCTGCAAGGCCAGCAGCGGCACATCGCACGCGAGCTGCGCGCCGCACCCCAGATGCACCGCGCTGGCATCGATCTGGAGCGCCGTATCGTGCAATACCGTGATGCGCTGTGCCTTGAGTTGTTGCAGCAACCGGGTGGTGCCCGCGGTGGCGAGCGGGGTACCGGCTGAAGCCGGCAGCATCAATACGGTGACGACGCAGGACGGTAGGCGCTGTTGCACCGCCAGCGCCCATTCCAGCGCAACCGGGTGATCGCCGATGACCGCTACGCGCAAGGCTTTTTTCGCAGCCAACTCGGACACCCCTTGCCAGCGTTGGGCCCAGGTTTCTAGCGGGTAGACGCAAAGGCCGAATTTTCCCGCCCCGGGTATGGTTTGTTCCAACTGCTCGCTGTGGTGCGCAGGGGCGGCATTGATCGAAAGCCACTCGTAGTGTTGTGAGCTGCCGTCGCCGAGTGCCAGCGTTTGCTGCCCGGCATCCAGCGACACGGGTTGCTGTTGCAGCCAGCGGATGCCCGCACGCTTCACCAAAGGCTCTAACGGGATGGTGCAGTCTTCTTGCTGGTAGTCGCCGGCAACCAGGCCTAGCCCCATGGGGGGATGAACCACATGGGTCTCGGCGGCCACCAGCGTCACCTGTACCTCGGGCAAGGGCTTGCGAGCCAGCGTGTGCAAGAGTTGCAGGTGCGCCATGCCCGCGCCCAGCAGCACCAACTGCCGTGGTTGATTGCTATGCGCTTCGGGCGATGGAGGAGTGTCTGCTGGGTCTGGGCGCTGCACTGAGGGTGCGTTCATGCCGCTATTGTTTCATGAGCTGCAGACGGTTCACAAAACCGAGGCTGGTGCCGCCGGTGTTGTCGGCATCCGCGCCGGTCACGATCGCGAGCAAGGGCGGGACGGTGTCTGTCTCGTTACCGAAGGCGGCCAGAAAATCAGCCTGCAGATCCCGCTTGTGAGAGACCCAACGGCCGAGCGCATCGCCGTTGCCATTCAGCACACGCAGCCGCACCCGGGCGGTGTACGCGTTGTTGAGGGTGGTGCCTGCGGGTAACTGGTTGTCCCACACGTAGCACAGGGTGGCACCGGGCAAGGCTTCTGCGCTCACCCGGCGGGCCAGGCGCAGCAAGTTGCGTTCGACAAAAGGTATTTTCTCCAGCGGCAAATCAAATAGCGCACACACCTTAAGGGCGGCATCATCTCCGGTTTTGCTGCGCAGGTCGGCCTGGGCCAGGGGTTGGTCCAGCCGCCACTGCCATTGCAAATAGCGGCTTTCGCTACCCGCGGGAACCGCATGGCTCAGCGCGCCATAGCTTTTGTCGCTGCGCAGGCGCAGCACTTTTTGGCCGTCCAAGGTGGCGATGTCCGGTGCCAGCAGGGGAACCTTGCCACCGGGCAGGCCTACGACCCGCCAGGGGCTGGGGGGCGCGCCATCTGCCGAATCCGCCCAACTTTGCAGCAGACCCCCTGTTTCGGCGGGCTGGGTTTGTGCGTGGGCTCCTGTCAAGCTCGCACAGGCTGTGTATAGGAGAAAAGCGGAAGAAGCCCACGTTTTCATTGCGCATGCTGCTATCTTTTTAGGAGTATTTCGCATCGGCTTCCTCCGGACGAATATGGATATGAACCGGGGCTGCGCCAGCAGCCAGCGTACGCACATGGCCGATGGCACAGGCCGCAGCGTAGCCTTGCGCACGCAGGGCGGCAAGGCACGCTGTTGCTTGGCTGGCGGGCACGCTGGCCAGCAGGCCCCCAGCGGTTTGCGGGTCCACCAGCAGCGGCCACAGCGGGTGGGCCATGGCCTCGGTGGCGTTGTGCACCCCATGCTGTTGGCGCGCATTGGCGCTGTGCAGGGAGCTCAGCAGGCCTTGTTGCACACACTCCATCGCGCCGTCCAGCAGGGGCAGGGCAGCAGCATCCAGCACCACCTGCATGCCGCTGGGGCGGGCCATCTCTACCGTGTGGCCTATGAGCCCAAAGCCGGTCAGGTCGGTGCAGGCGGTGGCGCTAAAGGTGCGCAGGATCTGCGCGGCCGCCTGATTGCTCTGCGCCATGCTCTGCAGCGCGGCTTGCACCCAGCGGCCTTTCGCGGCCGCGCGCCCGTGGGCGGCAAACAAGGCGCCGGTACCTAATGGTTTGGTGAGCAGCAGCACATCGCCGTGCTGCATGCCACCTTTGCGCAGCACGCCCGTCATCTGCCCTTGGTCGTCCACATCCACCAGGCCGTTGACTGCAAAGCCCAGTGCGAGCTCGGCGCCTTCACCGCTGTGCCCGCCGATCAGCGTGCATCCTGCCGCATTGAGCACGTCAACGGCACCTTGCATCATCTGGCGCAGGGTAGCTTCCACCTGCCGGTCCACGCCGGGGGGCACGGTGGC
>DAINNP010000079.1:0-1250 GCA_036735785.1 Rhodoferax sp.
TTGCAGACTTGGCAATGGGGAGAAGTCATCAGCGGCATCGCCACCGTGACACAACCGGTCTATGAGGCTTTTGTGCCGCAAATGTTGAACTACGAGTCTGTGGGCGGGGTTAACTTCAAAAAGGGCTGCTACCCGGGCCAGGAAGTGGTGGCTCGCAGTCAATTTCGGGGCACATTAAAGCGTCGAACTTACCTCGCACACACAACTGCCGAACTGTCGCCAGGCCAAGACGTCGGTGTGGCTGAAGACAGCGACAGCGTCGTTGGTCAAGTCGTGCAAGCTGCGGCGTCCCCTGCCGGGGGTTATGACGCCTTGGTGGTGTTACAGACCTCTCACCAAGACGCCGAACTGGCAGTAGCCGGGGCTAGGCTCACGCTCCAACCGATGCCTTACCCGTTGTTGGAAGACATTTGAGGCCTGTTTACCAACTGTTTATCGGGGTTGACGGGTTGCATGTGCCGCAAGGCAGCCCATAATAAGTATTGAACGACACCGCGCCCGAAGGACTACGACCGCTTATGTCTACACCGCTTAGCAAAGAAGAAGCTTTTGCCCGATTGGGTTCCATCACCCGTGAAATGCACGAAGCACTCTCGGTATTGGGCGCGAACCAACTCCACAACATCGTCGAAGAGATTCCGAACGCCCGTGATCGCTTGGCCTATGTGGGCAAGATGACCGAAGACGCGGCCAACAAGGTGTTGAACCTGGTCGAAGAAGCCAAGCCCGCTTGCGATGACTTGGCGAAACGCGGCGAAGAACTGGGAGCTGCGCTCACGCGCTTGGCGCAGAGCGCGGACTACAGTGATGAAAAAGCCAAGGGCCTCTTAGTGACCTGCGGAAAGTTTGCCTACTCCACGGCGCAGTTTTCATCCAAGCAGGCCGAGGTCTTGAGTGACATCATGATGGCCCAGGATTTCCAGGATCTGTCGGGCCAGGTGATCAAGAAGGTGACCGACATCATCACCCGGACCGAAATGCAATTGGTCCAGCTCCTGATCGACAGTAGCCCGGAGGCCGTGGTGAGCACAAAAGCTGCTGCAACCGAAGGCACCGTGTCCGTAGACGACCATGTGCTCGAGGGGCCGCAAACTGCGGACAACGCGCTCAAGCAAGATGATGTAGATGACTTGTTGGCCTCGTTGGGCTTTTAATTTAAGCTCGTAGACTGGTCTTCAGGGCCAGCGAATTTCCATCTCTTGGTGGGCAATGCCCGCCTCTTCGAATTCTGGCCCTACGGGCTCAAACCC
>DAINNP010000079.1:1350-8934 GCA_036735785.1 Rhodoferax sp.
GGCGTGCAGTACTTCTCGCGCCAAACCCTGGCCGCGCAAGGCCGGGTCTGTGGCCATGCGTCCGATGCGGCCGGTTTCGGGTGCGTGCACCAGAAGCCGTCCGCTGCAAACCACTCGCCCTAACCCATTGACCACGGCCGCGTGTATCGCCGATTGATCGGCGTCGTCAAAAACCAGAGCGGGCGATATCTTTTGTTCGTTCACAAACACGGTATTTCGCAAGGGCGTGATGCTTTCGCCCAGAGCCTGCCAAGGCCCTGTAATGGTCTCGATCATGGGCGTGCCTGCTTCGAAATCCGAGAGAACCTTTCTAAGTGCTGTGGGTACTTGGCGCGACGTGCGGCTTTCGGGATCTGCGAACACATAAATCAGCTCAGCGCTGACGAGTAGCGCGCCGTTGCGAAACACCGCACCTGCATAACGCAGTGAGCTATTGCCGATGGACTCCAGCCGGAGCCCCACTTGCAGCAACTCGTCATAAAGCGCCGGAGCGTGGTATTCCAAGATGGCCTTTTTGACGAATAAATCACCCTCCAAAGAAGCCATCGTGTCGGCGTAAGGGAGCGCTAATTCACGCCAATAGGCACCCATGGCGGTGTCGAGGTACATCAGGTAGTGCGCGTTGAATACGATCTTTTGCATATCCACCTCCGACCATCGCACCCTTAGCGGGTGCAGGAACCTGAAGTCTTGGAGCGAAGAACTCATGATGTCAGCCTCAGGTAGTGGTGTGGAGTGCCGCGCGCAGTGCGCGGGCGGCATCGGCATGCGCGTGGGCAGCCTCCGGGATGGCGCGGCCCATTTTGATGAACTCGTGGACAACGCCCCGGTAAATTTCCAGATCTACCGGCACACCCGCCATGCGTAGGCGATCGGCATATTGCACCCCCTCGTCTACCAAGGGGTCGCATTCGGCAAGCCCTATCCATGCGGGCGCTGTGCCCGTAAGATCAGCTTCCAGTCCGTCAGGGCGTAGGCCGTCGAGCGGGGCAAAGCGCCAGTCATCCCGGTCAGCTGGTGTGCGTATGTAGTGATCGAAAAAGTAAGTGATGTTGGTCTCATCGAGAACAAAGCCCTTGGCATAGCGGCGGTGTGACGGTGTGTTTTGGTGCCCGGCACAACCCGGATAAAAAAGCAACTGCAAGGCCAGAGGCAAGCCCTGGTCCCTCGCTTCAATGGCGCATGCGGCGGATAAAGTGCCTCCGGCACTGTCCCCGCCAATGGCCATGCGCTGGCCATTCAACCCGCGCTCGGCACCATGGTGGGCAAGCCATTGCAGGGCATCCCAGCTGTCCTCATGCGCTGTCGGAAATTTGTACTCCGGTGCCAACCGGTAGTCGAGGGACACCACAGCGCAACCCGCCAGGTGGGCCAAGCGGCGGCAAAGACCATCGTGTGTTGCGAGACTGCCCACAGTAAAGCCGCCTCCATGCAGATACAGCAGCGCCGGCAAGGCCGTGTGATCCGGTGCGTAGTGCCGGGCAGGAATCGCATATCCATCGCGCGCAGGAATGGAGAACTCTTCGACCCGTGCGAGTTTTTGCACCGGCAGCTCGAGCACATTGGCCGCGGCTGCATAAGCCGCTTTGGCCTTGGGCGCTGAGAGCGCATGCATGGGCACGTGCCCTGCCCTGGCAATACTGTCCACCACCTTCAGCGTGGCCGGAGTGAGTAAGGTCCGCGGGTTGGCGTGGCGGTCAAAATGGGGACTCATGGAGCGTAGTGAATTGGGTACATTGGACACCTCTTCAATCCTACACGGCGACACCATGGCTTTGATTCAATACCTGACCCAGATCCAGTTTGAATGCGGCGCACTGCGCCTGCTGCGCAGCGAGTGCGAGCGCGTCGGCATCAGCCGACCGTTGATCGTGACAGATGCAGGCGTGAAGGCCGCCGGCATTCTGCAGCAGGCTTTGATTGCCTTAGGGGACATGCCCGCGGCCGTTTTTGACCAGACCCCTTCCAATCCGACCGAAGCCGCAGTGCGGGCGGCAGCGGCTTTGTATCAGGCACAAGGTTGTAACGGTTTGATTGCGGTAGGCGGCGGCTCCGCCATCGACTGCGCCAAAGGAGTTGCCATTGCGGCGACCCATCAGGGCCCTTTAACGCACTACGCCACCATCGAGGGCGGCTCTGCCCGCATCACCGACAAGGTTGCCCCGTTGATTGCGGTCCCTACCACCAGCGGCACCGGCAGTGAGGTGGCGCGTGGTGCCATCATCATTGTGAATGACCATCGCAAGCTCGGCTTCCACAGCTGGCACCTTGTGCCGAAGTCGGCCATCTGCGACCCGGAGCTGACCCTGGGCTTGCCAGCGCGTCTGACCGCTGCAACCGGCATGGACGCGGTGGCTCATTGCATGGAGACTTTTATGTCTGCCGCCTTTAATCCGCCGGCGGACGGCATAGCCCTCGATGGTCTGGAGCGGGCATGGGCCCATATTGAACGCGCTACTACCGATGGCACTGATATCGAGGCGCGCCGCCAGCTGATGAGTGCCAGCATGCAAGGCGCCATGGCGTTTCAGAAAGGTCTGGGGTGTGTGCATTCGCTCAGCCACAGCCTGGGCGGGGTAGATCCGCGCTTGCACCACGGCACCCTCAACGCCATGTTTTTGCCGGCGGTCATCGCGTTCAACGCAGAAGCTGATTCTGTGAAAGCAGACAAGCGCCTGCAGCGCATGGCCCATGCCATGGGACTGAGCTCCGCCGCCGACATCGGCGACGCGGTCAAAGGCATGAACGCACGGCTGGGCCTGCCCTCAGGCCTTTCTGCGATGGGCGTCACTGAAGACCTGTTTGACAGGATCATCGCGGGTGCCTTGGTCGACCATTGTCACAAGACCAATCCCCGCTGTGCCAGCGAAGAGGACTACCGGGCTATGCTGCTGAAGTCGATGTAAGTCAGTGCTCTAGCGCAATCGGCTGGAGAGCGCCGGGCTCAGCGTGGCCAGAAAACCCTCTACCGTGTCGGTGTAGCTGCCGGCCAGCCCGAGGTTCTTGTTGATCTCGCCATGGCTGAGGTCCTGGCCGGAGACCTGCACCCTCACCCCCATGACGAGGGCCTGTTGGCTGAATGCCTGGGCCTGGGCACAAGAGTCGCCCCTGCGGGTGGAGCACACTGCGAGCATCGGTTTGGCAGCGCCTTGCAGCTGGTGCAGTGGGGATACCGCACGCCAGAAGTCCGGATCGGTACCGAACGCCGGGTCGTACAGCTTGTAGTGCCGCGCTTTCATGATGCCAGCCACATCAAGCGCCGCACTGTCGAGCAGCACCGAACCCAGCCAACCTTGCGCACCCGCTTGGGGCCCATACACAGACGACGCCGACAGCAAGGCCACCAGATGGGCCCCGGCCGAATGACCCATGAGCACAAATTGCTTGGGGTCCGCCCCCCAACTGCGCGCCTGGTTTTGCGCCACTGACAAGGCTTGCGCGACATCGCGCACCTGGTCGAGTGGATCGGCCTCAGGCAGCAGGCGGTTGTTGATCGAGACGAATACCAAGCCCTTGGCAAGCCAGCGATGGGCTTTGTTGTCCACCACATTGCCATTGCGCTTGTCGCCGGTGCGCCAGGCCCCCCCGTGCACCATGAAAATGACCGGCGCTGGGCCCGCCGCCTGGGTATCGGGCAGATAGACATCCATTTTTTGCAGGGCGTCGCTGCCATAGGGCACGTCGCGCAAGACCCTGAACCGGGCTTCACTGGCAGTGCCGCCGTCCGGGGCCTCGAGGGACTCTTCGGCGCCGCGCCGGTCTCCGTTGTCCCGCCGCTCCATGATGCGCTGTTTGATCCGATCCAGCACATTGTCCGCATGGCTTGGCGTGGCGCTGGCCCAGAGGGCCGCACACAGCAAAGGGAGTAAGGATGCGCGGAAACCGGAGCGCGGAAGATTCATAGCGGGTGTACCTGGTTCATGTCTGGCTTGTCCAGCCAGGCGATGAACTCGTCCACCATCTGCTGGCTTGCGCTCGTCGCGGCATTCCATGCCTTGACGCGCGCATCCAGATCATTGCCGTAGTGCGTAAAGTCTGTGCGGTCCGGGAGTTTGCTGTTCGGTAAAGTTTTCACCCAATCCGGGTTGGGGGCTAGCAAGACCATGGTGTCCAGAAACGGCGTGCTGCGGTGGCGCCATTTCAGCCCTTTGTCCAGCCAACCCGGCACCACACTTTGCTGGAAGTGCGGGTACAGCACCAAGCCTTTAGGATCAAAAGTGCCGGTAGCGCCCGTATTCATTGCGGGAGTAGCTCCTGAATATGTAGCAAGCTCCGCCCCTGGGTAGTTGAGGTGCAGGTGGTAATCGGTGATGCCACCATCCCAATACGCCCCCTTGGGTGCGCCGGGGATATCTTGGATGGCTCGCAAAACAAACGGAATCGAGCAACTGGCCTGCAGCGCAGGGTTGAAGTTGGCCTCGCTCAACAGCACGCGCCGGGTGCGGTAGTCCTGGGTCGCAAATGGCAGGGGCGCCGGGCCCTCGCCTGCCCCGCCGCTGGAAAACACCACCCGCTCCAGCCAGGCACCCATGGCCTTGCGTTTGACGGTATTCGTCAAAAAGGCGCCCAAATAACCCAGCGGGGTGCGCAGGCCATGCTCGGTGCCCAGCATGTGCCTGCCGCGGGAGGTCACGATGTGCAGTCGGTACCGCGGATGGTTCAGCACTTCGGGGACGCGGCCGCCGTAAAAAGCGAGCAGGTTGCGCCCGAAGGTTTCGCTCACCTGGTCTGCGCTGACTCGCTTTTGTCCGGGCGCGAGCTCGTAATGCTGGTGGATGTAGTCGTGCTCCAAGCGCTGAAAGGCAGACACCGGGTCATTCAGGCAGGCAGTCGCCATGCGCCACGCCCCAATGGAGGCGCCTACCAGATCCACCGGCTGGCTGGATCGCTGCAGCCAATCCCCAAACAAAAAGCGATCCATGGGGCCGAGGATCAGCCCTTTGGGCCCGCCGGCAGCGCCGGGAATGGTGCGGATGTGTTCTGGTTGCAAGCCGTGCGCGGCCAATGACGCGCGGGCCGTCGGGCCCGCATAGATGCGAAGTGCTTTCATATCCGGTTCAGGTGTGGGCTGCCCAGTCAAACGGGTCTTGTTGCAGCACCATGTCGATGTTCAGGCCCAGCGCAATGCCGACGGCATCCGGGTAGGTCACGGCCAGCCCTTTTTCACTCAGGCCCGCTTCCTTGGCGCGTGCCCGCCAGGCGGCCAAGTGAATCACGCCGGCCAGGGGCTCGTAGACATTGTTGTCAAACGGGGCGTATTGGTGCTCGATGGCATCCACCATCGGCTTGGGAAATTGCCACATCCGCGCATAGCCCGCGCCCACGCTGGCATAACAGTAGCCCAGCACGGTGCGCTCTACAAAGGCGCGGTTCATAGCCAAGGGGGCGATTTCGTTGTCCAGCATGGCGCACACATCGGGCATCGCGAGGTGCATGGCGAGCTCGCCCACCGCATGGATCAGCCCGGTGGTAAACGCCGCCTGGGCGTTGAGCCGGACCAGCGTGGCCAGTGAGCGCGACACCTTGGCCACGTTGAGGCTGTAGTCCCAGAACTGCGGCAGCTGGATACCCGGCACCGCTTTGGGCGACGCCACCTCGGCGGCGGCCTGGGCCATCATCCGGACGTGGCTCAAATCCAGCAGCGCAAGGGCCTCGGAGACGGTGCTGATCTTGCCCGACTGCTGAAAAAAGCTCGAATTGGCCAGCTGGAGCAGCCGGCTGGTCAGCGCAGGGTCGGTGCTGATCAGGCGGTTAATTTTGTGCAGATCCGCCTCGGGTTGGCCCAGCTCGCTCAGCAGCAGCGCCACCACTTTCGGAATGCTGGGCAGGTGAAACTGCTGTTCCAGCAAGGCACTGAGAATCATGTAGGCAAGCTCCGCAAAATGGTCTATCCAACGCTGAATTATCACAGGGGGCTGTGGAGCCGCCGCCTTTTGCTTTATTCGTTCACTGACAACGTGTTTTAACTGAATCCAATGCCGCTGTTGCTGCGTAACCAACGTGGGCCATTTGATTTTTTGCGTTATCAGGGACTATTTTCATGAATTTTCATCAACAGTCGGTTGGAAAAAAGCTGTTCATTGCCTTCTCCATTCTGGTCACCATCCTCGTGGGGGTGTCGCTCATCGCCATTCAGAGTCTGAGCCAGGCGCAGCAAGACTTTGATGGCTTTGTGAGTGATGAATTCAGCCGTGGCAGCCTGGCCCGTGATATCCGGGCCGCCGCGAGCGCCCGGGCCATCTCGGCGCGCAACCTCATCATTTTGAATGGCCCGGAAGACATCAAGGCAGAGTCCCTTGCAGTGCAAGTCGCCCACGACCGGGTGCAAGAGCGCCTGGCACTGCTCAAGAGCACCGTGGCCAAGGCGCAAGGCGTGGGCGCTGACGAGCGCGCCCTGCTCGACAAAATCGACAAACTCGAGCAGCAATACGGGCCGGTGGCCCTTGCCATCGTGGCGAAGGCAGTCTCGGGCCAAAAAGAAGCGGCCATTCTGCAGATGAATGAGCAATGCCAGCCCTTGCTCAAACAGCTGATCAGCTCCACCAGCGAGTATTCCAAGCTGATCGCAGCGGCCGGCGGCAACGAGATCAAACGCTCGGGCGAAAAATTCCGCACCAACCGGTTCATGTTGGTGGCGGGCTCTATTGCCTCTGTGGTGATTGCGATTCTCTTGGCCACACTGATTCACCGCAGCTTGATGCGATCGCTGGGCGCAGACCCGGCCCAACTCAGTGCCGCAGCGCGGCGCGTGGCCTCGGGCAATCTGGGCCCCGTGGATGGCAGTGCCAACGCGCCCCAAAATAGCGTGCTCGCCTCTCTGGGCGAGATGCAAACTGCGTTGGCCGGCATCGTGTCGGGCGTGCGCAGCTCGGCCACCTCGATCGAAGCAGGTTCCCGGGAGATTGCCAGCGGCAACAACGACCTGTCAAAGCGCACCGAGCAGCAGGCCCACAGCATCCAGCAAAGTGCCGCCTCAATGGAGGAGATGACGGTCAATGTCCAACAAAGCTCAGAAACCGCCCAGCAAGCCACCCGCTTGGCGACTAGCGCACGCGCTGCCGCAGAGCATGGCGGCACCGTGGTCTCGCAAGTGGTGAGCACCATGGAAGACATTTCCAGCAGTTCACGCCGCATCGGAGACATCATTAGCGTGATTGATGGCATTGCGTTCCAGACCAACATTCTGGCGCTCAATGCTGCCGTAGAAGCAGCCCGTGCCGGCGAGCAAGGGCGCGGCTTTGCGGTGGTGGCGACCGAGGTGCGCACCCTGGCGCAGCGCAGTGCCCAAGCTGCCAAAGAAATCAAAACCCTGATTGAAGCCAGTGTTCAGAGGGTCGAGGCCGGAACCACCTTGGTGCACTCCGCCGGCACCGCCATGACGGGCATCGTCGGCGAAGTCAATCGGGTAGCGGATCTGATTGCCACCATCAGCAGCGCGACCCGCGAGCAGAGCACCGGCATCAGCCAGATTGGCAGCGCGGTGTCGCAAATTGACCAGACCACCCAGCAAAACGCCGCGCTGGTCGAAGAAATGGCCGCAGCAGCTGCCACGCTCAACGAGCAGGCCAATGCGCTGGTGCAGTC
>DAINNP010000080.1:0-8932 GCA_036735785.1 Rhodoferax sp.
CGTCAAACAGGCTCTCGGCAATCGCGAAGGCCTGCTCGCGCATGTCGCCCTCAATTTCGCGGCGCTCGCGGTTGATGCCATCCAGCATCTTGGCCAGCTCGTCGCCACGGGCGGGGTCGTCGGTCAGCAGGCATTCGATGCCCAGCGTCATGTCGCTCAAACGGCCGGCGGCGTTGATGCGTGGCCCGAGGGCAAAGCCGAAATCGAAAGTGGTGGCCACCTCTGCTTTGCGGCCTGCTGCTATAAAAAGGCTAGCTAGTCCCGCAGGCATGGCGTGGGCGCGCACCCGTTTTAAGCCTTGGGCCACAAGGCGGCGGTTGTTGGCGTCGAGCTTGACCACATCGGCCACAGTGCCCAGCGCTACCAAGGGCAGCAGGGTGTCGAGCTTGGGTTGGGTAGCGGCATCAAACACGCCGCGCTTGCGCAGCTCCGAGCGCAGGGCCAGCAGGGTGTAAAACATGACGCCCACCCCGGCCATGGACTTGCTCTCAAAGGTGCAGCCCGGCTGGTTGGGGTTGACGATCACATCCGCATCGGGCAACTGGCTGCCGGGCAAATGGTGGTCGGTGACCAGCACTTGCAGGCCCAGTGCCTTGGCACGGGCGACACCGTCTACGCTGGCGATACCGTTGTCCACGGTGATGAGTACATCGGCGCCGGATTGCTTGACACGCTCGCTGATCGGCGCGGTCAGGCCATAGCCATCGACCACACGGTCGGGCACCAAATAATCAACATGGCGGCCGCCCAAGAGCCGCAGGCCGCGCACGGCGACCGCACAGGCGGTGGCGCCATCGCAGTCGTAGTCGGCGACCACGCAGAGTTTGAGGTTGTTGGCAAACGCATCGGCCAGCAAGGTGGCGGCCCGGTCAACGCCCAACATGCCCGAGGGGGGCAGCAGCTTGCCCAAGGCGTCATCGAGCTCGTCTTTGCCGGTGACACCGCGGGCGGCATACAGGCGGGCCAGCAGCGGGTGCAGTCCGGCCTGCTCCAGCGCCCACGCCGCGCGGGGGGGGATGTCTCGGGGAACAATTTTCATGGGCTTACAGGGTCCGCAGCAATTCAGCAGGTGAAGGGGTGGTGAAGCGGCGTTGGATGCGGTTCCACCAGGCCGTATTTTGCAACTCAAAGCCTGCGGCCATGCGCTCGCCGCACAGCGTCAGCTCCAGGGCCTGGCCCGCTTTGGCTTGGCGCAGCAGCAGGGCGATCAGGCTGCTGTCGAGCTGCTGCCACGCTTGCACCCAGGCGTGTGCGTCGTCGCGCAGCGCCGCAGCCTCCAGGCTGTGTTGCACCGACATGGTGTCTGATTTGTCGACCGCGCCCGAAGGCAGGGTTCCGGTCCCGCTGATCCAGAAGGAGTTGACGGTGAGCCGGCGCTGCGCGGCCCGTGCGTCGTTCACCGGGTGGCGGTAGAGCAGCATCTGCATCTCGTTTTGGAGGCGGCGCAGGCTGCGGGCCTGGGCCACGCGCGGCATCCAGCGGTCTACTTTGGCGCCACAGGCCCGCGCCAGCGAGGCGGTGGGCAGGTCGCACAAGATCTCGCCATGGGCCAGCCAAGTGCTGTGGTTCAGCGAGTGCAGGGTGATGCCGTCTTCGGCAAAGTAGGGCTGCATGGCTTCGCGCAGCGCATCGATTTCGTGGGCATCCAGGGCCAGCGTATCCGGGTGGTCCATGGCCACATGGTCCGCGTTGATTTGCCAGTGGCACGGGGTGATCCAGGCCCAGCCGGTGTCGCCATGGTTGCGGGTCAGGCCGAGTTGGCGGGCATCCAGCGCAGCCCAGGGCAGCAAGCCGTCGACCCCCGGCAAATTCAGGCTTTTGGCGTGCACCCGTTCATGCAGGGGCGACAGCGAGTCGTCGTTGCCCAGCACCGGAGGCGTGGGGGTCAACAGCCCCAGCAGTTCTGCCAGATAGGGAAGTTCGAGCCGGGGCATTGCGTCCTGGCATTGGGGTCCTGCCGGTGCTGCAAAAGGGATAAGGGTGTGCATGGGCAGGATTGTCCCGCATGGATGCCACAATCCGCCGGTTGAAGCACTTTGTAACCTTCCATGCAACTCCCCTTTGAGCTGACGATCGGCTGGCGCTATACCCGTGCCGGTCGCGCCACCCGGCGCAACGGCTTTATTTCCTTTATCTCGGGCGTGTCCATGCTGGGCATTGCGCTGGGCGTGGCCGCGCTCATCATCGTGCTGAGCGTGATGAACGGCTTTCAGAAAGAAGTGCGCGACCGCATGCTCGGTGTGGTGTCCCACATCGAGGTGTATGCCGCGGACGGCCAGGCCTTGCCCAATGTGGCGACCACCCTGGCCCAGGCCAAAGAGAACCCGCAGGTCATTGGAGCCGCCCCCTTCATTGCGGCGCAGGCCCTGATTGCGCGGGGTGAAGACATGAAAGGCGCCATCGTGCGCGGGATCGACCCCGCCCTGGAGCCCGAGGTGAGCGACTTTGCCGCCGGCGCGCAGCAGCAGGCTTTGAACCAGCTGGTGCCGGGCGAATTCGGCGTGGTGTTGGGCGGCGAGCTTGCGCGTAGCTTGGGCGTTCGGGTGGGCGACAAAGTCACGCTGGTGGCGCCCAGCGGGCAAGTCACCCCGGCCGGCGTAGTGCCGCGCTTGAAGCAAATGAACGTGGTGGGCACCTTTGATTCCGGCCACTATGAATACGACTCCGCACTGGTGTTGGTGCATTGGGAAGACGCGGCCCGCATCTTCCGGCTCGAAGGCCCGAGCGGTGTGCGCCTCAAACTCAAAGACTTGCACCAGGCGCGCGAGGTGGCTGACCAGCTCGCCCGCAGCCTGAGCGGAGACCTGGTGTTGCGCGACTGGACCCGCCAGAACCGCAGCTGGTTTGCGGCAGTGCAGGTCGAGAAGCGGATGATGTTCATCATCCTGACCCTCATCGTGGCGGTGGCGGCCTTCAATCTGGTGTCCACCCTGGTGATGACGGTGACCGACAAGCGCGCTGACATTGCCATCCTGCGCACCTTGGGCGCAAGCCCGGGCAGCATCATGGGCATTTTTGTGGTGCAGGGCGCGATGGTGGGGGTCATAGGCACCCTGGCCGGCTTGCTGCTGGGGCTGGGCGTGGCGTTCAATATTGATGTGATCGTGCCCGCGCTGGAGCAGGCGCTGGGCGCCAGCTTTTTGCCCAAAGATATTTACCTGATCAGCCGCATGCCGAGCGAGCCGCAACAAAGCGACATCCTGCCGATCACGGTGATTTCGCTCCTGATGGCGTTTGTGGCCACCCTCTACCCGAGCTGGCGCGCCAGCCGGGTGAACCCTGCGGAGGCCTTGCGCTATGAGTAACCCGATGTCATCCGTAGAACAGGCGCTCGCCGCCGCGCAATACCAGCAGGTGGCCGATTTGGCAGGCTCGCCCACGCCAGCCGCTCCATTGGGCGAGCTGGTGCTACAAGCACGCGGCTTGACCAAACGGTTTCAGGAAGGCCGGCTGGATGTCACCGTGTTGCACGGGGTTGACCTGCAGGTGCACCGGGGCGAGACGCTGGCGATTGTGGGGGCCTCCGGCTCCGGCAAGAGCACCTTGCTGCACCTCATGGGCGGGCTCGATGCGCCTACCAGTGGCAGCGTCCATTTGCTGGGGCAAAGCCTGGCCGATCTCACTGCGGCCGCACAGGGCCGCTTGCGCAACCGGCACCTCGGGTTTGTGTACCAGTTTCACCACCTCTTGCCCGAGTTCAGCGCGTTGGATAACGTGGCCATGCCCCTGACAATTCGGCGTGTAGCGCCCGCAGAAGCTGCGCAAGCTGCTACCAAAATGCTAGCGCTTGTCGGCTTGGAGCACCGCTTGAACCACCGGCCTGCCGAGCTCTCGGGAGGCGAGCGCCAGCGGGTGGCGATTGCGCGGGCGCTGGTCACCCGGCCCGATTGCGTGCTGGCCGACGAGCCCACCGGCAACCTCGACCGCAGCACCGCTGACGGCGTGTTTGAGCTGATGCTGCAGCTCGCGCGGGAGCAGGGTACCGCCTTTGTGCTGGTCACCCACGACGCCACGCTGGCCGCGCGCTGCAGCCGCCAGTTGCGTTTGGTATCGGGCCGCTTGGTCGACTGAACCCCACGCTTGCAGTTTCCTGACGGATGGGCCGCTGTGTGGCGGTGCCAAGGGTAGACGCCGATTGGCGTTTGCCGGCTCGCCCCCTAAGCTGCCGCCACCTTAGTCGGGGAACAGCATGAAACAACGTTGGAAATTGCAGGCACTGATCTGCCTTGGGGTAGTGGCGCTTGCCTGCCTGCCGCGCGCCCAGGCGCAAACGCCCAAGCCACTGCGCATCGGCTTGATTGGCCCCTTCAGCGGGCCATCCTCAGATTTCGGAAACCCGATGCTCAACGGGGCCAAGCTCGCGCTGGATGAAATCAACGCCGCCGGTGGCTACCTTGGGCGCCCGATTGAGTTTGTGATCAAAGACGACACCGCCAACCCCGATGTGGGCTTGCAGCACTCCCAGGAGTTGGTGCAAGACGGTGTGGTTGGCACCATCGGCTTTTGCAATACCGGTGTGGCCATGAAGTCGCTGGAGGTGTTTCAACAAGCCCGCTCGCCGCTGATCGTGCCCTGCGCGACAGGCACTCCGATTACGGCCAAGTACCCCGCAGCAGAGAGCTACATCTTCCGCACCTCCGCGCGGGATGCCATCCAGGCCCCGTTTGTGGTGAACGACATCGTGGCGCGGGGCTGGACCAAGGTGGCCATCCTGGCCGACAAAACCGCTTACGGCGAGGGCGGTCTGGCAGACGTCACCAAAGCGCTGGCCGCCAAACAACTGCAGCCGGTGTATGTGGGGCGCTTTGACACCGGTGTGAAAGACCTGCAACCCGAGCTCAAGGCCGCCCAGGCCGCCGGTGCCAATGTGGTGTTCAGCTACACGGTCGGCCCCGAAAACGCAGTCATCGCCAAAGGCCGCCAGGCCCTGAAGTGGAATGTGCCGCAGGTGGGTGCATGGCCGTTGTCTTTCCCGTTCTTTTTGGACGGCGCAAAAGACGCTGCCGAAGGCGCACTCATGGCCCAGACCTTTATTGCCGAGCCCAGCAACGAGCGTCGTATCTCTTTTTTGACGGCCTACAACCGCAAATACGGCACCCGCAAGATCGCCGTGCCCATGGCCGCAGCGCAGGCGTATGACACGGTGTATTTGCTGACCTACGCCATCCTCTCGATCCGCAATGGCGATTTGTCGGGCCCCTCGGTGAAAAACGCGCTGGAAAATCTGCCCCGGGTCTACTACGGGGTGACCGCGACCCACGAGCGCCCTTTTAGTAAAGACGACAAAGACGCCATCACCAGCAATATGCTGGTCATGGGCTTGGTCAAAAATGGGGCGGTCACTTTCGCTTACCCTGAAGACCGCACCCGCAACCTTTTTGTGCAACGCAAGCAATGAGCCGTTCGATACCACCATGCGCTGGGTAGATACCCATGTCCATCTCGACGCCCCCGAGTTCGATGCGGACCGCAGCGCCGTGCGCGAGAGTGCCCGCCAAGCGGGTGTCGCGCATTGTGTGATTCCGGCGGTAGAGCGCAGCAACTTTGACACGGTGCGCCTGCTGGCACACCATGGTGGCGACAGCTATTGTTTGGGTATCCACCCCTTGTATGTAGCGGGCGCCAGCGATACCGATCTGGTTGCCCTGGACGAAGCGCTCAGCGCCAACGCCGCCGACCCGCGACTGGTGGCCGTGGGTGAAATCGGGCTCGACTACTTTGTCCCCGCCCTGTGCAAAAGCCCCTTGCGTGAGCGGCAAGAGGTGGTCTACCGCCAGCAGCTCAAGCTGGCCCGCAAATACGGTTTGCCGGTAGTGCTGCATGTGCGCAAGTCTTCAGACCGGTTGCTCAAGCACCTGCGCGAGGTGGCCGGCCCGCATGGGCGGTGGCAGGGCATTGCCCATGCGTTCAATGGCAGCGAGGTGCAGGCGGCGGAGTTCATCAAGCTGGGTTTCAAGCTCGGGTTTGGGGGCGCGGTCACCTATGAGCGGGCTTTGCAGCTGCGCCACCTGGCCCGCACCTTGCCCCTGGATGCGCTGGTGCTCGAGACCGATGCCCCCGACATTCAGCCGCACTGGCTCTACACCACCGCCGAGCAGCGCGCAGCAGGTGTGCCGCAGGGTCGCAATGCACCCGCCGAGTTGCCTCGCATTGCGCAGTGCATTGCCGAGCTGCGTGGTATCTCCGTGGAAACACTGGCGCAGGCCGCGTTAAGTAACAGTCTGATGGCCCTGCCGAAGCTAGGGGCGCTGCTGGTATAAATCCCCATGGCACGAAAAGCACCGATCACATTCCCCGAAGTTAATTTCTCCGAAGAAGGCCCCATTCGTCACCTGCACCTGGGCAGCGAATGGATACAAGGCTCCATGCTGGTAGACGCACCCACCGTATTGGTGCACGAGTACATCCAGCGCATGATGGCGTGGCTGCTCTTTGTAGACCCCCAGACCGTCAAAAAGCGCCAGGCACTGCAGCTGGGGTTGGGCGCCGGCTCGCTCACCAAGTTCTGCCACAAAGAACTCAAAATGAAGACCACCGCCATTGAGCTCAATCCGCAGGTGCTGCACGCCTGCCGTGGCTGGTTCAAGCTGCCCGCAGACAACAGCCGCATGCAAGTGGTGCTGGCTGATGCCGCCGAAGAAATCCAACAAGAAAAATGGCTGGGTGCGGTGGACGCGCTGCAGGTCGACCTGTATGACGAGGAGGCAGCCGCCCCGGTGCTCGACAGCGCCGCGTTTTATGCCGACTGCCGCGCCACGCTCACCGAAGAGGGTTGCATGACGGTCAACCTGTTCGGCCGCTCGTCGAGCTTTGACAACAGCGTTGACAAAATTGCCGAGGCCTTTGGCGAAGACGCCATCTGGGCCTTCAAGTCCACCCGCGAGGGCAACACCGTGGTGATGGCCCAGCGCACCCCCAGCCGACCCAAGCGCGCGCTGCTGCAGGAGCGCGCCGAGTTCATCCAAAGCGAGTGGGGCCTGCCTGCGGACAAGTGGGTCCGCGTGTTCAAGCCGGTGAAGACATGAGCCCTAGCCCCAAAAAAGCCGGTTCCTCTGCGGTTTCTTACAACGGTCCCTTGGACTGGCGCTTGCTGGTGGAGTGGCTCAAGCAAGACAAAGTGATCGCAGAAGAAGAGGCAGTGCGCACCATTGCCCGCTGCTCGCAGGCCGAGAGTTCGCAGCACCCGCTGGTCCGGCTCGCCGCCGTATCGATGCGCCGGGCGGCAGACCAAAAGCCGCTCGACATTGAGATGCTCACCCAATGGTTGTCGCTGCGCGCAGCACTGGACTACCTGCGCATTGACCCGCTCAAGGTCGATGTGGGCAAGGTGGCCGATGCCATGGGTGCCGCCTATGCCGAGCGACACAAAATTTTGCCCGTTGTGGTCACCCCGAGCGAGATCACGGTGGCCACGTCGGAGCCATTCATTACCGATTGGGTGGCTGAAGTGGAGCGCCAGAGCCGCCGCAGCGTCAAGCGCGTGGTGGCCAGCCCGCAGGAAATTACCCGCTACACCGCCGAGTTTTATGCACTGGCCAAAAGCGTGCGGGCTGCGAACAAAACCGGCTCCAACAACGGCGCCAGTTTCGAGCAGCTGGTGGAGCTGGGCAAGAGCAACAAGCAACTCGACGCCAACGACCAGGGCGTGGTGCAGGTGGTCGACTGGCTCTGGCAATACGCCTTCGACCAGCGCGCCAGCGACATCCACCTCGAGCCAAGGCGAGAGCAGGGCGTGATCCGCTTCCGTATCGATGGCGTGTTGCACCCGGTCTACCAGATGCCCATGGGCGTGCTCAACGCCATGACCGCCCGCATCAAGCTGCTGGGCCGCATGGACGTGATTGAAAAGCGCCGCCCGCAAGATGGCCGCATCAAAACCCGCAACCCGCGCGGTGATGAAATTGAAATGCGTATCTCCACCTTGCCCACCGCGTTTGGCGAGAAGATGGTGATGCGGATTTTTGACCCCGACAACGCGGTCAAAGACCTGGACGCCCTGGGTTTCAGCAGCCACGACGCTACGCGCTGGGAGCAGCTGGTGCAGCGGCCGCACGGCATCATTCTGGTGACCGGCCCCACCGGTTCGGGCAAGACCACCACGCTGTACTCCACGCTCAAACGTGTCGCCACCGAAGAGGTGAACGTCAGCACGGTGGAAGACCCGATCGAAATGATCGAGCCGTCCTTCAACCAAACCCAGGTGCAGCCGCAGCTGGACTTCGGCTTTCCGCAGGGCCTGCGCGCCCTGATGCGGCAGGACCCAGACATCATCATGGTGGGCGAAATCCGCGACCTGGAGACCGCCGAAATGGCGGTGCAAGCGGCCCTTACCGGCCACTTGGTGTTCTCTACCCTGCACACCAACGATGCGCCCTCGGCCGTCACGCGGCTGATGGAGCTGGGCATTCCCGCCTATCTGATCAACGCCACCTTGCTGGGTGTGTTGGCCCAGCGCCTGGTTCGCATTTTGTGCAAGCAATGCAAGGTGCGTGATGAAGAAGCCACGCGCGAGGCCTTGGGCGAAATGGTCAAGCCTTGGCAAATCAACGGGGGCTACAAGCCCTACAAAGCGGTGGGCTGCGTGGACTGCCGGATGACGGGCTACATGGGGCGCATGGGTTTGTACGAATTGCTTGTGGTCACAGAAGGGTTCAAATCGCGGGTCAGCAGCGAACCGAGCATTGATGCCCTGCGCCGACAAGCCATTGTGGATGGCATGCGGCCACTGCGCCTGGCAGGGGCACTGCGTGTTTCGGAAGGCGTCACTGTCATGGAGGAGGTAGTGTCTGCCACCCCGCCACTGAACGGCTGACGTGCTTTGAATAGAGGGCAAAATCGCCCGCTGGTTTAACTTGGAGACAGATAGTGAATATAAAAAGCCAAAAAGACTTTTTCTCGGGACTCATGTTTATCGCCGTGGGAGGTGCGTTTG
>DAINNP010000081.1:0-1538 GCA_036735785.1 Rhodoferax sp.
CATTGCTCGATCCTTGCGGAAGACGCGATCAAAGCAGCCGTGGACGACTACAAGAAAAAGCACCTGAACTGATATGGCCGTCACCCTGACAGAGGCCGCTGCGCGCCACGTGACCCGCTACCTGACCAAACGTGGAAAGGGAGTGGGGGTGCGCTTGGGCGTAAAGACCACAGGCTGCTCCGGACTGGCGTATCAGCTGGAGTACGTGGATGAGTTGGCGCCGGAAGATATCGTGTTTGAAGGCCATGGCGTGAAAGTCTTGGTCGATCCCAAGAGCTTTGCCTACATTGACGGTACACAGCTGGATTTTGTCCGCGAGGGTTTGAACGAAGGTTTTCGCTTCAATAACCCCAACGAGCGCGACAAGTGCGGGTGTGGTGAGTCCTTCCGAGTGTGAACCTGCAAGACGATGACTTTGCCCTCTTCGGTTTGACGAGGGCGTTCGCGCAGGATCGTGCATCTATCGATGCGCGCTGGAAGGAGCTTCAAAGGGAAGCCCATCCGGATAAATTTGCGTCTCATGGCCCCGCAGCCCAGCGGGTAGCTTTGCAATGGTCCGTTAGGATCAACGAGGCTTACCAGCGCTTAAAAGATCCCCTGAAGCGCGCTGCCTACTTGTGTGAGTTGGCCGGCAAGCCCATTCAGGCGCACAGCAACACCGCCATGCCCGCTGCATTTCTTATGCAGCAGATGGAGTGGCGCGAGGCGCTGGATGATGCGAATGGCGCAAGCGCACTGGAGGCTTTATTGGCCGAGGTGCAACAAAGCCGGCAGGAGCTGCTGGGCGCCTGCGAGACTGCGTTGGATCAAATAAAAGACTTTGAAGCCGCGGTGAGTCACGTGCGGGCTTTGATGTTTATCGATAAGTTCGCGCTCGATCTGCATCAGCGTTTAGATCAATTTGAATAGTGTGAGATGTCATGGCGCTTTTGCAAATTTCAGAACCCGGCCAATCCCCCAATCCGCATGAGCGCCGTATCGCTGTCGGTATTGATTTAGGGACTACCCACTCTCTGGTGGCCGCGGTGCGCAGCGGCGTGGCGGAGTGCCTGCCTGACGCGCAGGGCCGGGTGGTGTTGCCCAGTGTGGTGCGCTATCTGGATGCTGATCGCCGGCAGATCGGCTTTGACGCCTTGGCGAATCAAACCACCGACCCGGGAAACACGATTGCATCTGCCAAGCGCCTGATGGGGCGCGGTTTTGCGGATATTGCGCACGCCGACAAGCTGCCGTTTGCCTTGGTGAACGAGCCGGGGATGGCCCGAATCCGCACGATTGCAGGGGTGAAGAGCCCGGTGGAAGTCAGTGCGGAGATCCTGGCGACCTTGCGGTTTCGGGCTGAAGACAGCTTCAATGATGACATTTACGGTGCAGTCATCACGGTGCCGGCGTATTTTGACGATGCGCAGCGCCAAGCCACCAAAGACGCAGCCCAACTTGCGGGCCTGAATGTCTTGCGCTTGATCAACGAGCCTACTGCGGCCGCCATTGCGTATGGTTTGGACAACGCCTCGGAAGGGGTCTACGCCATTTATGAC
>DAINNP010000081.1:1638-8921 GCA_036735785.1 Rhodoferax sp.
ACCTTGCAAGCCGTACGCAAGGCTTTGCGGGATGCGTCGCTCAGCAAAGAAGATGTGCAGGGCGTGGTGCTGGTGGGCGGCTCTACGCGCATGCCCCAGATCAAGGCTGCTGTGCAGGCCTTTTTTGGTCAAGAGCCGTTGACCAATTTGAATCCGGATGAGGTGGTGGCGCTGGGTGCCGCCATTCAAGCCAACCAGCTGGCAGGCAACAACCCCGGTGGAGATTTATTGCTGCTGGATGTGATCCCCTTGTCGTTGGGGGTGGAAACCATGGGGGGCTTGGTCGAGCGCATTGTGCCGCGCAACCAAACCATCCCTACTGCCATGGCGCAGGATTTCACAACCTACAAAGACGGCCAGACCGCGTTGGCCTTGCATGTCGTCCAGGGTGAGCGGGACCTCGTCGCCGATTGCCGCAGCCTGGCCCGGTTTGAGCTGCGCGGTATTCCCCCCATGGCAGCGGGCGCAGCCCGCATTCGGGTGACCTTCACCGTGGATGCCGATGGCTTGTTGAACGTCTCTGCCAAAGAGCAAGTCAGCGGCGTGGAGGCCCGGATTGATGTGAAGCCGTCTTACGGTCTCACTGATGATCAAATTGCCGCCATGCTCAAAGACAGCTTTGCCACTGCCGAGGCCGATATGCGAGCCCGCGCCTTGGTGGAAGCCCGGGTGGACGCCGACCGCCTGATCTTGGCGACGCGCAGTGCCTTGGAGGCGGATGGCGAGCTTCTCAATGCCGCAGAGCGCACTGCCATTGATGCAGCAATTGCCGCGGTGACCACTGCCACGCAGGTCACTGATCCGGCCGTTATTGAAACCGCGATCAAGGCGCTGGCCGATGTGACCGAGCCCTTTGCCGCCATGCGGATGAACAAAGGTATTTCACAAGCACTGGCCGGCAAAAGCATTGAATCCATTTGAAGTGAACTGACCATGCCCATCATCAAAATCCTGCCGCATCCTGAGTATTGCCCTGAAGGGGTTGAGCTAAAAGCGGCACCCGGCACTTCCATTTGCGAGGCGCTATTGGAAAACGGTATCCAGATTGAACATGCGTGCGACATGAGCTGCGCCTGTACCACCTGCCACGTGATCGTGCGCGAAGGTTTGCAAAGCTTGAATGCGGCAGAAGAAACAGAAGAAGACCTGTTGGACCGCGCTTGGGGCTTGGAGCCACAGTCCCGATTGAGTTGCCAGGCTTACTTGGCGCAGCAAGACCTGGTGGTACAGATTCCCAAATACACCATCAACCACGCCCGCGAAAACCACTGAGACCGACCATGCGCCAGATTGTTCTCGACACGGAAACCACCGGTTTTTACGCCAACCATCCGGACCATCCGGACCGCATGGTGGAAATCGGCTGCGTGGAACTCGTCAACCGCAAGCTCACCGGGAACAACCTGCACTTTTACCTGAACCCGGGGCGGGACAGCGATGAAGGTGCGTTGCGGGTCCACGGGCTGACAACCCAGTTTTTGAGCGACAAGCCCCGCTTTGAGGAGATTGCCCAAGAGCTGGTGGACTATGTAGCAGGCGCCGAAATCATCATCCACAACGCGCCTTTTGACCTGTCCTTTCTGGACATGGAGCTCAAGCGCACGGGCAAGAAGCCGTTCAAGAGTTTTGTCGGCAGTGTCTTGGACACCTTGGTGATGGCCAAGGAAATGTTTCCGGGCAAACGCAATAGTCTGGATGCTTTGTGCGATCGCTTGGAAGTAGACAACTCCGGGCGCACCCTGCACGGTGCGCTGCTGGATGCCGAGCTGCTGGCCGACGTTTACATCAACATGACCCGTGGCCAAGATGCCTTGTTGATGGAGAGTAGCGATACCCAAGAGCCCGGCTTGGTGGTGGAGCAGTTGGACCTGCGCAGCATGCAACTGCCAGTCCTGGAAGCGAATGCCCAAGAAATGGCCGCGCACGATGATGTTTTGGCCCAGTTGGACAAATCTAGCGGCGGAAAAACGGTCTGGAAGCAAATGGCCTAAAAAATGGTATATAATTTGAGGCTTCCTTGATACGGGATCACAGTTTCAAGGGCGATTAGCTCAGGGGTAGAGCACTGCATTCACACTGCAGGGGTCGCAAGTTCGAAACTTGCATCGCCCACCAAATAAAAAGCCTTCCAAGTTCGCTTGGAAGGCTTTTTTGTTTATCAGGACGGTGTGCGCAAGCGTTCGGGCTAGGCCCCGGTGTTCACCAAATAGTGCAGTCGCACGATGTCCTCGGCGCTCAGTTGCTGAAACGCCAATCCCACAATCCAATGGTCGAGGCCCGTAGGGCGGCTGTGATGGCATATTTTGGCTTGCAGCTCCAGCTGGACGAGTGTGGACCCCGTCTGGGCCACCAGCTTCCAGGCGATGGTGTCGCCCACACTGCCCAAAGCCTCCGCGCTCAGAACCATGGCACCGTAGGGGCTCAAATCCGCCAGGGTGACAGGGCGGAATGCACCCTTTGATACGCTGCGCACCTCCGCAGGCCAAGCAACTTTGGTTCGCATGGACTGGCGCACCCGTTTGGCATCGACTTGCGCAGGGTAGGCCAGCAACGCGTAGGCAAAGGGCGCCTCAAAAGTCTGCAAGACTTTGCTGATGAAAGAAAACTCGTACTGACCCGTGAAGCCTCGCACGATGCAAACCTCGCCAGTGGTCAGCCCGGTTTGCACCGCATCCGAGTTGGCGGGCCCGACCATCACGCCCTTGCCTTCGATCGCACCAAAAAACTGGGCCTCTGTTTTGCTGGTGCCTTCTACCAAGCGCCGAGTCTGCAGCGCCATGCCGGAGCGCAGGCCCAGTTGGCGCAGCGGCAGGCGCAAAACCTCGGGGGTATCGCCGGGGGTGGTGGCCTGGGGGGTCATGTCAGGTGTCATGGTGCAAGCGGGCCGAGTGTGGCGACCCATTGAAGAATGCTTTGTGCCATAGGCGCGGTGGCTGCCGGTGCCCGGATCTCGCCTGCCAGCACATGCTGACCTTTGGCTTCGCTGTAGTCGACCTTTACCAGGTGTTTGTTGCTTGAACTGAAGCGGTCCAACGCGGCTTGCGAGAGGCGGGGTTCTACCGTTTTGTCGTCGGCGCTGTAAAGCATCATGACGGGCGCTGAGAAGCGCTCCAGCGGGCTCTCGCGGGTGGCTTTGACCAGGGCCATCATGGGAAACAGGCTGCGGGTCGGGTAGCTGCTGGTCCAGGCTTGGCTTTCAGCATCGCTGGCGGGCGTGTGGGTACGCTCCTGGCCCAGCAAGGCAAAAGCAATCTGGTGGCCCCATGGGCCGTTGATCAGATCTGCGCGCTCGTCTTTGGGGCCGAAGTTGGGGGATACAAACACATGTCCGGCTACACCGGTTTTGGGGCCGTTGACTTCGAGCCAGGTCGCCAGCGTTGCACCGGTAGAGCAGCTGATGACCAACACCCGATCGCCCAACTGGCGCCCGATATTCAGCGCTTCTTGGGCGTCTGCCAGCCAGTCTTGCACCTTGGCGTCGCCCATGGCTGCGCCGGGCACGCCATGGCCCGTTAGCCGGGTGTAGAACACGTTGGCGCCCAGACCCTGCGCCACTTGCCCGGTGAGGGGGGCGGTTTCCAGCCTGCTGGCAGAGAAACCGTGCAGGTAGACCACAGCCCACGGTGTTTTCTGGCCGGGGTTTTTCGCCCAAACGATGCCCTTGGCATTGCCGGCCTTGATACCGGGTACGCTGGCTTCTTGTGATGCCAGCCAGGCATCCAAAGCGGCCAAGTCCTGGGGGGCTTGGGCGCGCGGTGTCGCTGTTGGGGCACCAAATTCGTTCCGGGGGCCCACCAGATAGACCGCCACCAGCACGGCCAAAACAGCCAGTGTCCCGGTAATCGCTTTGAACCAACCTTGCTTGGCAAAAGCAGGAGCCACGGCTGTCGCGGCTGAATGAGCAGATGGATAAGCAGGCTTCAAGAAAAGGTCTCCTGGGTACGGGGGGAGCTCGCGGCGCCGGAAATGCCCTGTCAGATCCGCGCTTTTGTCAGGGTCAGAGCCGCGCTGCGTCGCTAAGATAGTACAACGGCTCCTCGTTGGCCGGACTGAAGGAATTACGATGCAATTTACCCCGGGGCCACAGCTGATGCGCGTTTGCCGAGTGCTCGCCATCCTCGGGATGGCGGCGTGGCTCACCGCTTGTGCCTTGGTAGAGCACGTGGGCTGGCGCTTGGTCACAACCCCACGGCCTGCACTGATGCAAACCGGAGGGCAGCGCCTGGAGGGCGTGGTGAATTTGCGGCCCGACCGCACGGGCGACATGAGCCTTTCCGGCACGGGCAGCATCGCCAGCTGTGCCGGCTCGCTCCGGTTTACCAGTGTCGCCGGGGGTGCCATGGACATGCGCTGCAGCGATGGTGCGATGTTCGCCATGCAGTTTGTCATGGTCAATGAAGTCAAGGGCTACGCCTTTGGGCTTCATGGTGAGGCCACTGCCGCCTTGACGTTCGGTATGGATGCCAACGAAGCGCAGGCCTACTTGTCGCGCGCCACTCCACCCGCGAGCCCCTGAAACGATGGAGCACGTAGATTGCGTGGTGGTGGGGGCGGGCGTTGTAGGCTTGGCAGTCGCACGGGCTATTGCCCAAATGGGGCGGGATGTGTGGGTGCTCGAGGCCTGCGATGCGATAGGCACCCAGACCAGTTCGCGCAGCAGCGAGGTGATCCACGCCGGCATCTACTACCCCAGTGGCTCGCTCAAGGCACGCCTGTGTGTCCAAGGCAAACAGCAGCTGTACCACTATCTCGAAGAGCGGCAGTTGCCTTTCCAGCGGTGTGGCAAGTTGATGGTGGCGACCCGGCCAGAGCAGATGCTGCAGCTGGAGCACTTGCACCGGCAGGCAATTGCCAATGGCGTATTCGACCTTGAGTTTTTGAGTGCCGCACAGGCAACCGCCATGGAGCCCCATCTCCACTGCGTGGGTGCCTTGTGGTCACCCAGCACCGGCATTCTGGATAGCCATGCGCTGATGGTGTCTTTGTGGGGCGATCTGGAGGCAGCAGGCGGTGTTGTGGCATTGAATTCGCCCTTGGCCGGCGCAATGTATGCGCATGGCGCTATAAATTTGGTAGCAAGTGATGGCACAGAGTTGCAAGCTGCGCTGGTCATCAATGCGGCGGGTTTGCAAGCTTGTGCGGTAGCTCGCCAATGCAAAGGAATGTTGGTCGACACCATCCCCCAAGCGCGCTACGCAAAGGGCAACTATTTCACCCTGGCAGGGCGCAGCCCCTTCACCCATCTGGTGTACCCGATGCCGGAGGCGGCGGGCCTGGGCGTACACCTGACCCTGGACCTCGGCGGGCAAGCCCGCTTCGGGCCGGATGTCCAGTGGGTGGATGATCCTGCGGATTTGGACGTGGAGCCTGGCAGAGGCGAGACTTTTTACCAGGCGATCCGCACCTATTGGCCGGCTTTGCCTGATGGTGCCCTTCAGCCCGCGTATGCCGGCATGCGACCTAAAATTTCCGGTCCCGGCGAGCCCGCGGCTGACTTTTTGATCCAGACCGCGGAGGTACACGGCGTGCCCGGCTGGATCAATTTGCTCGGCATCGAGTCCCCGGGCTTGACCAGTGCACTGGCAATCGCCGACCATGTGGTCGGACTGATTCACGCAACCTGAGCCACAGCGCTATTGCGCCGGCCAGGGCTTTTTTCACCCACAGAAAGGACTTATCTCATGAAAATATCGCCCACACTGCGCCGCAGCGCGTTAGCCGGTAGTGCGGTTATCGCCCTGGCCTTGAGCGGATGCACCGCGATGCAAGAAGGCGCCGGCACGCCGAGCAAAGAAACCTTGCAAGTGGTGACTGACAAGCTGGAGCTCTTGACGCTCAATGCCGGCCAGCCCACTAAGGTCCTGAAGCGGGTGCAGCTCTCCGGGCTGGCCACGGGGGATACCTTGGTCGGTATTGATTACCGCATCGCCAAAGGGGTGCTGTTTGCGTTGGCCAAGTCCGGTCGGCTCTACACCGTGGATACCGCCACTGGTGTTCTGAAACCCGTGGGTGCAGCGCCTGCGGTCGCCTTGCAGGGCGATGCCATCGGCATGGATTTCAACCCGGTGGCCGACCGTGTGCGGGTCATGAGCACCAGTGGCCAGAATGTGCGGCTGCACCCCGACACCGGTGCCCTGGCCGCGACAGACCCTGCGCCGTTTTATGCCGCGGGCGACCGGCGTGCAGGTGTGAAACCAGAGGTGGCCGCTGCGGCCTACACCTACAACAAAAAAGACGACAAGCTCACCACCAACTTTGCGATCGACCGCAACGGTGGCTTCCTGGTCACCATGGGTAGCGCGGAAGGCGTGCAGCCCGTGGTGTCATTCAACACGGGCCAGCTCTACACCGTGGGTGCCCTCGGTGTGACCGACATGTCGGATGCGAGCATGGACATTGCAGACGTCAGCGGTGCCGCATTTGCGGCCGTGCGCCTGAAGTCCCACGCCACCACACGCTTGTACAGCGTGGATTTGCAGACAGGCAAAGGCACCTTTATCGGCACCATCGGGGATGGAGCCAGGGTCTTGGGCTTGGCCGTTGAGCCCTGATTTGCTATGAAAAATATAGCTGCTGGCGCATACGGAACGTGCGCTAGCGGCTTATTTCTTTAAGTTTTTGATGGCCACGGCTGCGTCTTTCACCAGCTGGGGGCCCGAGTAAATCAAACCGGTGTAAATCTGCACTGCATCCGCACCCGCTTTGATTTTGCTCACCGCATCGGCCGCGCTCATGATGCCACCCACCCCGATGATCGGGAAGTCTTTGCCCAGCGCTGCACGCAGTTGGCCGATGACGGCATTGCTTTTCTCCAGCACCGGAGCGCCTGAAAGGCCACCTGCCTCGTCGCAGTGCGGCATGCCCTTGACGGCTTCGCGAGACAAAGTGGTGTTCGTGCCGATCACACCCCAGGAGTTGTTGACCTTACCACTGCTGTCAGTGCCGTAGCGCTTGAGGGTGGCGGCGATCACGGCAACTTGGTCAGCCTCCAGATCCGGGGCGATTTTCAAAAAGACGGGTTTGCGTTGGCCGTGCTTCTGGGCCAGCTGTTCGCGGCGTTCGGCAATGGCGCCCAGCAGTGCGTCCAGCGCCTCATCGCTTTGCAGGCTGCGCAGGTTCTTGGTGTTGGGGCTGGAGATGTTGACGGTGATGTAGTCCGCGTGCGGGTACACACCGTCCAGGCAAACAAGATAGTCGTCGGTGGCCTTTTCGATCGGGGTGGCCGCGTTTTTGCCGATGTTCAGGCCCAGCAGCAGCGACGGATTTTTGCTCTGGCGCAGGGC
>DAINNP010000082.1:0-8886 GCA_036735785.1 Rhodoferax sp.
TCGGCACCCCAGTAAATGTCTTGCTCGGGTTCCCAGATGTCTTCACGGCCACCGGCGAAACCGAAGGTCTTGAAGCCCATGGATTCGAGTGCCACGTTGCCAGCCAAGATCATCAAATCTGCCCAGGAGAGCTTGCGGCCGTACTTTTGCTTGATGGGCCACAGCAGGCGACGTGCTTTGTCGAGGTTGCCGTTGTCGGGCCAGCTGTTGAGCGGGGCGAAGCGTTGGCTGCCGGAGCCGGCGCCGCCACGGCCATCGGCCGTGCGGTAGGTGCCGGCCGAGTGCCAGGCCATGCGCACCATCAAGCCACCGTAGTGGCCCCAGTCGGCGGGCCACCAGTCTTGCGAATCGGTCATCAGCGCGGTCAGGTCTTGCACCACCGCATCGAGATCGAGCGTCTTGAATTCTTCGGCGTAATTGAAGTCTTCGCCCATGGGGTTGGAGGCGGGTGCATGCTGGTGCAGGATGCCAAGCTTGAGCTGGTTAGGCCACCAATCAGTATTCGACGGCGCGGCCGCGCGGGCATTGGTGCTGCGCGCTGCGTGGGGGAAAGGGCATTTGGCTTCTGTAGTCATGCAAGTCTCCTGTGAGGGTGGTGAAATCGATCTGGTTTGCAGTTTAGTTTTTACCTATCAACCTTGCCAATTGGATTGCCCAATAGCACCGATAGTGATTTTTATAAGCCACACACTGCATACACTCCCCGCATCCTCTACTGAATAAACGCCCCTTGCAAGCTCTGCTCTCCACCATCGCCACGATGGAACTCCCCTCCGATGCCAGCCGCCTGTTTCATGGCCGTGGCGGCTTGTTCCCCGGCAGCGAATCCTGGTCGCTGGACTGGTACCCACCGGTGCTCGTCGCCACCAGCTTTGCGGCAGCGAGTGAGGCGGAACTCGCGGCGCTGGGCGATGCATTGACAGCGCGCTGGGCCCAGATCGGCAGTGGGCAGCCTCTGAATTGGGTATTTCAATGCCGTGCTGATGGCCATGCCGACACCCGCTTGATGGCCGGCGCAGTGCCTGAGCCCCATGTGGTTACCGAGGCGGGCAGCCGCTACAAAGTGCAGTTGTTAAAGGGCCAGAACCACGGCCTGTTTCTGGATATGGCCGAGGGCCGGCGCTGGGTGCGCGACTATGTGGCCAGCCACCCGAAAACTTTTGCCTTCCGGGTCCTCAACCTGTTTGCCTACACCTGCTCGTTCTCGGTAGTGGCCTTGCAGGCGGGCGCACGGCATGTGGTGAATGTGGACATGAGCCAAGGCGCACTGGCCACGGGCCAACAAAACCACCGGCTCAACGGGATTGAGAGCGGTGTGAGTTTTCTGGGGCACGACATTTTCAAGACCTGGGGCAAGATCACACGCAGCGGCCCTTATGACTTGGTGGTGCTCGACCCACCGAGCTACCAGAGGGGTAGTTTTGTGGCCACCAAAGACTATGCCCGCTTGGTGCGTCGCCTGCCCGAACTGCTGGCGCCGGGCGGCCACGCGCTGGTGTGCCTGAATGCCCCCGAGCTGGACACCGCCTTCCTGCAGGGGCATATGCAAGAGCAAGCGCCTAGCCTAGAGCTGGTGCAGCGCTTGCCCAACCCGGCGGCATTTGCCGATATTGCGCCGGAGCGGGCCCTCAAGGTATTGGTCTACCGCATGCCGGAGGGCTGATGCCGCTTAGGGTGCCAAGGCACTAGTCAAAAATCTCATGCAACCACGATTTCTTGCGGCTCTGCGGGTAGCGCTTGTGCTCGTGAAAGTCAGAGTCTTCAAAATCGCGATGCCGCGGCGCAGACGCGGGGCGTGCCGCCGGCATAGCCTGCACTGGGGCGGAGCCGGAGGCTTTGTCCAGCAGCTTGTCGAGCTCGCCGCGGTCCAGCCAGATGCCACGACAGGTCGGGCAATAGTCAATCTCGACGCCTTGCCGCTCGGTCATCACCAAGGTGCTGCTGGGGCAATGGGGGCATTTCATAGGGAACTCCTTACTTCAAAAATTCGAGGTATCGGGCTGCGACAGCACCCAGCCGCTCCATACCCACGTTAAAAAATCGTCACCCATCAATTCACCTCAAGAGTTGGTTTGGCCAGTCGTGTGCGAGCAGGCTTTCTCTGGCGGTCCATAGTTCGCGTCAGGGCGCGCACCAGGCGCTCCAAGCCGTCATCCAGTGCGGTGCGCCAATCGCTCGCCAGCGAAGAAATCACCAGCACCCCCGACTTCTCGGTTTTCACTTCCAACAAGCAATGCTTGTCGACGCCGCCCTTAGGGCCATTGATGTCGGTGAACATGACTTTGGTCCGCGGCACCGTGGCACCCAGCCTGCGCAAAACAAACCGCACGCGCTCCAGAGCCTCTTGGCGCAAAGTGCTGCCAGTTGCATGTCGCGATTCAAAAATGACTTGCATAAAAAACTCCTTGCTGTGAATGAGCCTCTACCTTAAGCACGAGAACATTCCGCAAAAAGCAGATAATTTCTGATCTAAATTCCCGTAAATACAGAATATGAGCACCAGCTTCAACTACAAGCACCTGTACTACTTTTGGGTGGTGGCCAAGGAGGGCGGCATGTCACGGGCGGCCGACAAGCTCGACATGGCAGTACAAACCGTGAGCGCGCAGGTCCGTGAACTGGAGCGCTCGCTGGGCTACGCTTTGCTCAAACCCGCCGGCCGCGGCTTGGTGCTCACGGATGCGGGCCAGACCGCTTTGCAACTGGCCGACCAGATATTCCAGATCGGCGAGAACTTGCCCGAGCGGGTGCGCGAATCAGCCAGCGCCCCGTCGATGCGGCTGGCTGTGGGCATATCAGACGGCTTGCCCAAGCTGGTGGCGCGCCGCCTGTTGCAACCGGTTATCAGCGAGCCGACCCTGCGCTTGATTTGCCACGAGGGCGAGCTTGACGAGCTGTTGGGTGACCTGGCTTTACACCGGCTGGATGTGGTGTTTTCTGACCGCCCAGCTCCGGCCAACCCCAACATCAAGCTCTACAGCCACGCCATGGGGCAGTCGCCCATGGCCTGGTACGGCACCCCCGCATTGGTGAGCGGTGCATCGACCGACTTTCCCCAATGTCTCGCCAGCACCCCGGTGCTGCTCCCCACAGCCCACACCGCTGTGCGGGCCCGCTTAGACCACTGGTTTGAGCAACAGGGCGTTCGCCCGCGCATCGTGGGCGAGTTTGAGGACAGTGCGCTGCTCAATACCTTCGGGGCCAGCGGCATGGGCATTTTTCCGGCCGCCGAATGGGCTGAGCAAGACTTGCTTGCCAACTATGGCGTCGAACGATTGGCTCCCTGCGAAGGCGTGACCGAACATTTCTTTGCGGTGGGCACCGAAAAGAAAGTCCAGCACCCCTTGGTGCAGCGGGTACTGAGCGAGATTGCCTAAACATTCAGTTTTTTACTGAATGTTATTCTCAAATACGCTTGTTTTTAATAGGCATTTCTGCCTGTACTCTTTGCCGGTCATTCATTTTTTCAGGAGACCGACATGAAAAGACTTCTTTCCGTTCTCGCGGTAGTGTTCACGATGGGCATTGCCAGCGTTTCCATGGACGCCGAAGCGGCCAAGCGATTGGGCGGCGGCAAGTCCATGGGCACCCAGCGTCAAGCCACCCAAGACAAAGCGCCATCAGCCCCCACCGCCCAAAACGCGGCACCGGCCGCTGGTGCAGGCGCAGGTGCTGCCGCAGCTTCCAAGCCCTCCTGGATGGGCCCCATCGCAGGTATCGCAGCGGGCCTGGGTATCGCCGCACTGGCATCGCACTTCGGTTTCGGTGACGAGCTCGCCTCCATGATGACCATGGCCTTGGTGGCGTTCGCCATCATGGCAGTGGTGGGCTTCTTCTTGCGTAAGCGAGCCATGGCTCGCCAAGGCGGCGCGGCAGGTGCAGGCGGCTTGATGCCGGCTGGCGCCTCTGCAGGCCAAGGCGGCGCAGGAATGCCCCAACAGGCCTACAAAATGGCGACACCAGCAGCATCCGGCATGGGCGGTTCGTCCTCCGGCTCGCTGATCGGTGCTGACATTGGCGGCCAGCCCGCTGCAACGTCTGCGATCCCCGCTGACTTTGACCGTGTCAGCTTTGAGCGCAACGCGAAAGTGAACTTCATCCGTTTGCAAGCGGCTTATGACGCAGGCAACCTGGACGACATCCGTGAGTTCACCTCGCCAGAGATGTTTGCAGAAATCAAGCTCGACTTTGCTGAGCGCGAAACATCTGCCCAGCCCGGTGAAGTGGTTCGCATCGACACCACCGTGCTCGAAGTGGCAGAAGAAGCGCAGCGCTATGTAGTGAGCGTCAAGTTCACCGGCTTCATCCGCTTCGGCGCAGGTTCCGACGACGAAACATTCGACGAAATCTGGCACCTCACCAAGTCCCGCCAAGGCAATGGCGGATGGGTGTTGGCTGGTATTCAGCAAGCCAGCTAAACCCTGCAAGCGGGCCACACCGGCCCGCCCTGCCCCCGAGCCCGGTTTGCACCAGCAACCCGGGCTTTTTTTCGCGCACGGCCTCCACCAGCCACCAAGGCTTTGATTAGGATGCAGCCATGCCCGTCGCACGCCTTTCGCGCCTCTTTGTTCCTCTTGCCCTGCTGTTACTCGTAGCCGGCCCCCTGCTGTGGGCGGTGGGCAGTACCGTACCTTTTGGCATGCAAGCGCCGGCGTGGAACGCCCTGTTGCAACACCCACAAACCTGGCCCGCCTTGGGCATGACGATATGGACCGGCTTGAGTGCCACCCTGCTGGCCACCGGCATCACCGCATGCATTCTGGCGCGCTGGTTGGCGGCCACCGGCACCGCACAGGGGCTTGATAAATGGGCGCGCTGGATGTCCCCCTTGCTCTCGTTACCCCACGCGGCATTTGCCATTGGCATGGTGGCCCTGCTCGCACCCGGCGGGTGGCTGTTGCGGCTCATATCGCCCTGGCCCAGCGGGCTGGAGTCTCCGCCCGCTTGGGCCACGACTCAAGACCCTTGGGGCCTGGGCCTGATCGCGGTGCTGGTGTTGAAAGAAGTGCCTTTTTTACTCTGGGCCGCGTTGGCCTATGTGCAGCAGCCGGGTGTGCAGGCGCAGCTGCGCCAGTCCTTGCGCTTGGCAGCTACTTGGGGTTACAGCGATGCGCAGGCCTGGTGGCGCATCGGCTGGCCGCAGCTGGTGCGCCACCTCACAGCCCCCTTGCTGGCGGTGCTGGCCTACAGCCTGACGGTGGTCGATATGGCGCTGGTGATCGGGCCGACTGCGCCCCCCACCCTGTCGGTGCTCGCCTGGCAGTGGCTGCAAGATGCGGACCCTGCCATCAATGCCCAAGGCGCAAGCGCCGCCTGGCTGCTGGCGGCAGTGCTGCTCGTGTGCGCCGGTGCGCTGGTGGCGTGGAGAGCCTGGCCCCTGTGGCGTCAACGCCAGGTGCGCGGCGTCACGCTGGTGCAGCACACCATCACGGTGCGTAAGGCCGGTGCGGTGAGCGCCACTTTGGTAGCGCTCTTGGGCGTCTATGCCGCGGTGCTGGCCGCCCTCGCAGCAGGCAGCGTCTCAGGGCCCTGGCCTTTTCCGGCCCTTTTGCCCGAGGTTTGGACACTCCATGCCTGGGAAGGCGTACTGCGCAGCAGCCGTACGGTCTGGATCACCCTGGGTTTGGGACTGCTAAGTGCGGCCACCGCACTGTCCTGGGTGGTGGCATGGCTGGAGTGGGCTCCGCTTGACTGGCAGCGGCGCATGCGACCGGTCTGGATGCTGCCTTTGGTGCTGCCCGCAGTGCTCTGGGTCGTGGGTCTGCACCGCCTCAGCCTGGCCTGGGGGCTTGATGGGCAAGCTGCCGGCCTCTGGCTGGCGCACACCTTGAGTGCCTTGCCGTATGTGCTGATTGCCCTGCAAGGCCCTTACGGAGGTGTCGATCCGCGCCTCCAGCAGGTGAGTGCAGCCCTCGGGCGCAGCCGGGCAGCGTTTTTGTGGCAGGTGAAGTGGCCGCTTTTGCGCAGCGCGCTGGCGGCGGCGCTGGCGGTCGGCTTTGCGGTGAGCGTGGCGCAGTACCTGCCGACCTTGTATGTCGGGGCCGGGCGGTTTCAAACGGTCACTACCGAGGCAGTCACCTTGGCCTCCGGCGGGCAGCGCGCGTTGACCGCTGCGTTCGCATGGCTGCAATGGCTGTTGCCGATGCTGATGTTCGGCCTGGCCGCCTGGTGGGGCCGGCCCCGCCGCTGGCCTGCGGCGGCACAATAAACCCATGAGTCTGGATATCCATATCACCCAACTGGCCAGCCCTGCCGGCGACTTGCTGCGGGGTCTGCATATCCATGTGCCTGCCGGCAAGGTGCACACCCTCATGGGGCCCAGCGGCTGCGGCAAAAGCAGCGTGCTGGCTGCCGTGTGTGGCACGCTGGATGCCGGCATGCTGTGGGACGGCCGCGTGACGCTCCATGACCAGCGCATCGAGTCTCTGCCAGTGCAGGCGCGCCGGGTGGGGCTCTTGTTTCAGGACGACCTGCTGTTTGCCCACATGACCGTGCGCGAAAACCTGTTGTTCGCCGTACCCGCTGGCGAGCGCCAAACGCGCGAGCGGGCGGTGGAAGCAGCCTTGGACGATGTGGAAATGCGAGAGTTTTTGCACGCCAACCCCGCCCGCCTCTCCGGCGGGCAACGGGCGCGCGTGGCCTTGGCCCGGGCCCTGCTGGCCCAGCCCCGCTGTTTGCTGCTGGACGAGCCCTTCTCCAAACTCGACGCCGCCCTGCGCGAACGCATGCGCGCCCTGGTGTTCGGGCTGGTGGCGCGGCGTGCCATTCCGGCACTGCTGGTAACCCACGATCTGGCCGATGTCGCCGACCCCCAACACCTCACCCGCTTAGACACAGCCGGCGCGCTGTAAGGAAATGCGCGCACCGGCGACCAACCACCTGACCGCTTCACCGTAGACTCGCCGCATGCCCCACACCTTCACCGCCCCTTGGCTCCGCCTTGCCCTGACAGGCCTTCTGGCATTCGCCTGCAGCCTGGGCATGACCTTTAGCGCAGCAGCGCAAGCTACAACCACTGCAGCAGCGGGATCGACAGCCATCACCCATGGCAACCGGCTGCAGTTGCCGGCGGTCTATGCCAATGGGCAGCGCTTCAGCACCCAAGCGCTGGACGGCACCGTCACGGTCGCCTTTTTCTGGAACACCGACTGCGCCGTGTGCCGCGACAGCCTGCCCGAACTGCGCGCCAACCTGAATGGCTGGAAAAACAAGCCCTTCAGCCTCTTGCTGGTCAACCTGGACCGCAAAGCCAGCGATTGGCAAACCTATGAAAAGCTGGTGGGCCAGACCCATATGAACGCCAAAGGCCTGCTGTCGGTGCGCATGGAAGAAGAGCTCCCCACCGGCACCCGTTTGCCGCTGACCCTGCTGATCGATAGCAAGGGCCGGGTATTGCAGCGATTTGAAGGTCGCCTAGCCCCCGAGGTGTGGGACGGCGTCGCCGACCTACTGCCCTGAGCCGCCATGCTGGACCGTTTTGCCACGCCCTTGCTGCGCACGCCCCTGCAGGCCATGGCACGCCTGCTGGTGCGCGTCGGCGTGGGTGCGAATGCCGTCACGCTGGCAGGATTTGGAGTCGGCCTTGTTGCTGCAATTTTGATAGCTAATGGCGCATACGCGGCGGGCGCTATCGCCCTTTTAACCTCCAGACTGCTGGACGGACTGGATGGTGCAGTTGCCCGCGAAACCCAGCCGACAGATGCGGGCGGTTTTCTCGATATCTCGCTGGACTTTTTGTTTTACGCCAGCATTCCGCTGGCCTTTGCGGTGGCCGAGCCCACCACCAACGCCCTGCCCGCAGCCGCCTTGCTGGCCGCCTTCATTGGCACCGGCAGCAGCTTCCTGGCGTTTGCGACACTGGCCGCCAAGCGCGGCATGGACAACCTGGCCTACCCCGACAAGTCGTTTTACTTTCTGGGTGGCCTGACCGAAGCCACCGAAACACTGGCCTTTTTTGTGGCCATGTGCCTGTGGCCTGCGCACTTTGCGACCTTGGCCTACCTGTTCGCCGCGCTGTGTGCGGTGACCACTGCCACCCGCATCTGGTGGGGTTGGCGCACTTTTTCTTGAAAGAAGCCCTATGAAGGCATCCAAACTCTTGGTGCTGGCCCTGATCGGGCTGGCAATTACCAGCTTCGTCGTGTTGGACTTGGGTCGCTACCTGAGTCTGGACGCTCTGCGCCAGAGCCAGGCCTCGCTGGCAAGCGCTTACGCAGAGAACCCGTGGTCTCTGCGCGCCGGCTTTTTTGCGGTCTATGTAGCGGTGGCCTCGTTGTCGCTGCCGGGAGCGGCCATCCTCACGCTCGCGGGGGGCGGGGTGTTCGGCTTGGGATGGGGCTTGTTACTGGTGTCGTTTGCCTCAAGCGTCGGGGCCACGGTGTCGTTTCTGGCTGCGCGTTTTGTGCTGCGCGACGCGGTACAAGCCCGCTTTGGAAGCCGGCTGGCCGAAATCAACCAAGGTATCGCCCGGGACGGCGCGCTCTACCTGTTCAGCCTGCGGTTGATTCCGGTCGTGCCCTTTTTTGTGATCAACCTGCTGATGGGCTTGACCACCCTGCGCACCCGCACCTTTTACTGGGTGAGCCAACTCGGCATGCTGGCCGGCACTGCTGTTTATGTGAATGCCGGCACCCGGCTGGCAGAACTGCAGTCGCTCAAGGATGTCGCAAGCCCCGAGGTGCTGGGCGCGTTTGTCCTGCTCGGCCTATTTCCCCTGATCGCCAAGGCCCTCATGAACCTGGTGCAAAAACGCAAGGTCTACGCCCGCTGGAAAGCGGTGCGCCCCACAACTTTTGACCGCAACCTCATCGTCATCGGCGGTGGCGCGGGCGGGCTGGTGTCGGCCTACATTGCGGCGGCGGTCAAAGCCAAGGTCACGCTGGTGGA
>DAINNP010000083.1:0-5485 GCA_036735785.1 Rhodoferax sp.
CCGTGTTTGTTGAGTTGCGGATTGCGCTTGTACAACATGCTCAGGCCTCCTGCACATCAAAAGAAAACACGCCCTCAGCGCTGCGCGCCAAGGCCAAAGACTGGTTAGCCGCCAGGCTGACCCGCGCGGCCGCGAATTCGGCCTGGATGGGCAACTGGCGCCCGCCGCGGTCCACCAGCACCGCCAAGCGCACTTGCGCGGGGCGGCCGTAGTCAAACAGCTCGTTGATCACCGCGCGGATGGTGCGGCCGGTGTAGAGCACGTCGTCCAGCACCAGAATGTCGGCGCCATTCACATCAAATGGCAACTGGGTCTGGCCGCCGGAGGACAGGCCCCGCTTGGCGAAGTCGTCACGGTGCATGGCGGACGAAATCGTGCCGTGCTTGCCCGCGAGTTTCAGGTCCGCCTGCAGGCGCTCGGCCAGCCAGGCGCCGCCCGAAGTGATGCCCACCAAGCGGGTATCTGCATTGCACAACTGCTGTACGCCGCGCAGGAGTTCGCGGTACAGCGCCTCTGCATCCAAAGCCAATGTGGTCACGGGAGGTTCCTCAAAAATTGTTCCAAAATAATGCAGGCTGACATGGCATCGGCGTCTTTGGCGCCGCTGGCAATCGCCTCGGTGGTGCTGTAGCGCTCGTCCACCTCAAACACTTGCAGGCCGAATCGCCCTTGCAACTGGCGGCCAAACTTTTTGGCGCGCGCCGTGTTTTCATGCGGGGCGCCATCGGGGTGGTAGGGCACGCCGATCACGATGGCGTCGGGCTGCCATTCTTTGAGTTTGGCGGCCACACCGTCGAAGCGGGCATTGCCTTCGGCATGGATAGAGCCTTGTGGCTGGGCGGTGCGCATCAAGCGGTTGCCCACCGCAACGCCGGTACGCTTCAAGCCGAAATCAAAAGCAATGAAGGTCGTGAATGCCTCGGGAACGGGCACTACGGCCTCGCTCATGCGTGCCCCACTTGCTGAGAAATCATCCACGACTGCAGGCCGAGCAGGCCCAGCGCCCGGTCGTAGCGCTGGTCTACCGGCGTATCAAAAATAATGGCGTGATCTGCGGGCGTGGTGAGCCAGCTGTTTTCGCCTAGCTCGGTTTCCAACTGCCCTTCGCCCCAAGCCGCATAGCCCAAGGTGACCAGCACACGCTTGGGGCCAGAGCCGATCGACAGCGCCTCGAGCACATCGCGGGAGGTGGTCATCTCCAACCCGCCGGGTATGGTCATGGTGGAGGCATAAAGAGATTCGCCGGCCTCAGGGCCTCCGGTGATCACGGGCTCGTGCAATACAAAGCCGCGCTCGGTTTGTACGGGGCCACCTTGGAATACCGGCTGCTCGAGCAGGTCTGCCCGCTGCAAGGTCAGGTCGATCTTGTCGAACAAAGCCGTCAACGGCATGTCTGCGGGCTTGTTAATGATCAGGCCTAAGGCCCCGCGCTCTGAGTGCTCGCACAAAAAGACCACGCTTTTGGAGAACATCTCATCGTCCAGCCCGGGCATTGCGATCAGGAAATGATGGGTGAGATTGAAAGGTGCAGAATCGCCGGACATTCCCTGATTTTAACGGCTGACATGCAATCTGAATTCTCCAAAGGGCTGGTTTGGTTCCGCCGCGATTTGCGCACCCAAGACAACGCGGCATTGGCCCTCGCTGCTGCATCTTGCGAGGCGGTGTATTGCGTTTTTGTGTTCGACAAGGCAATCCTGAACCACCTGCCCCGGCAGGACCGGCGTGTGGAGTTCATTCATGGCGCAGTTTCTGAACTGCACACCCGGCTTGGTGCGATGGCACCGGGCAGTGGCGGGTTGATCGTTCTGCATGCGGATTCGGTGGATGCAATTCCCGAGTTGGCAGCTCGCTTGGGCGTTCAAGCGGTATTCGCAGCCAGGGACTACGAGCCTGCAGCCCTTGAGCGCGACACTGCCGTGCAACAACAACTACTGAGCGAAGGCCGCCAGCTCAAACTGGTCAAAGATCAGGTGATTTTTGAAGAGCGCGAAGTTTTGACGCAGATGGGCAGGCCCTACGGCGTGTTCACCCCCTATCACCGCGCTTGGCTGGCCCGCATCGGCGCGAATACCGTGGCCCAACATCAGCTCCCCGAGAACATAGCGGCAGTATTGGCCCCGGTGCCTCATGAATGGCGTAGCGCCATCCCCTCACTGTCCTCTTTGGGTTTCGAGCAGACCAATCTGCAGACACTCGGAATGCACGGCGGCGAGTCTGCAGGTCAGGCCCTGCTGAACGATTTTGTAGTGCGCATGGATCGCTATGGTGAGGCCCGTGACTACCCGAGCCTCAAGGGCCCGAGCTACCTGGGTGTTCATTTGCGCTTTGGCACCGTGTCCATCCGGCACTTGGTCAACCTGGCCCTGGAACGGGTGCGCGCCGGGAGCCAAGGGGCATCTGTTTGGCTCGCAGAGCTGGCGTGGCGCGATTTTTATTTTCAGATTCTGGCGAACTTTCCCCGGGTGGCCCATCACGCCTTCAAACCGGAGTACGACCACATCCAATGGGAGAGCGGCGAGCAGGCCGAAGCCTTGTATTCGGCGTGGTGCGAAGGCCGCACTGGCTACCCGATCGTTGATGCCGCCATGGCCCAGCTCAACCAGACCGGCTATATGCACAACCGCTTGCGGATGGTGGCCGGAAGCTTTTTGGTCAAACACTTGGGGCTGGATTGGCGCTGGGGCGAACGCTACTTCGCGACCCATCTCAATGACTTTGACTTGTCTGCCAACAACGGTGGATGGCAGTGGGTCGCCTCGAGTGGCTGCGATGCGCAACCCTATTTCCGGATTTTTAACCCCGTGACCCAGAGTGAGCGCTTTGATGCGCAGGGCAAGTTCATCCGGCGCTACCTCCCCCAACTCGCGGGCCTGTCAGACAAAGCGATCCACGCACCTTGGGCCGCCAAGCCGATGGAGCTGCTCGCCGCCGGGGTGGAGTTGGGCGTGAACTACCCTGTTCCCGTTGTGGACCATGCGCAAGCCAGGGAGCGCACCTTGGCGCGCTATGGCTTTCTCAAAAAGTCAGGGGATCAGGCGGGAACCGCCGCCGAGCAATAAGCCCGCACCAAGCCCAACAGTTCATCTTCTGAGTAGGGCTTGCCGAGATAGTTGTCCACACCGAGCTCGCGGGCGTGCTCACGGTGTTTCTCGGCAATACGGGACGTGATCATGATGATAGGCAGGCCACGCAACTTGGCATCCGCACGGATGTTGCGAGCCAAGTCGAAGCCGTCCATACGCGGCATCTCAATGTCAGACAAGACCACCGCAGGCACTTCTTCTTGCAAACGCTCCAAGGCCTGCAAGCCATCATTCGCCAGCGCGACCCGATAACCTTCACGCTTGAGCAAACGCTGGGTCACACGTCGCACCGTGATCGAATCATCAACCACCAGCACCAGTGGCAGCTGGGTAGCCGCAACCACTGTGGCCGGCTGCTGCGCCTCGGCTCGCTCTGTGCCTTGTGCACTAAGATCATGGCGCTGCGTCACCAAGGCGCGGGCTTGATCGCCGTATACCGATGCCAACGCTACCGGGTTGTAGATCAACACCACAGCACCCGAAGCCAGCACGGACATACCTGCCAAACCGGGCAAGCGGGCCAATTGTGGGCCGAGGTTCTTCACCACCACTTCGCGGTTGCCCAGAACTTCGTCGACGTGAACCGCAAGCCGCTGGCCCGCGCTCCGGAAGATGGCCACCGGCAGTGTTTTGCCCGCCATTTCTTCACTTTGAGCGGACACTTGCAACAATGCTCCGCCCCAAAAGAAAGGCACGGACTCATCACCGAATGAAAAACTCTGGGCGGCATATGCGTCTTTGAGCTGCCCGCTCGGCACTCGCAACACGGTCTCCATGATGTTGGCCGGCACGCCGATGGAGAAATCTCCCATCCGCAGAATCACCACCTGGGTCACGGCAGTGGTCAGTGGCAACACCAGCTTGAATGAAGTCCCAGCGTTTGCTTGGCTTTGGGTCTCAATGCGCCCACCGAGCGCATGCACCTCTGCACGCACCACATCCATGCCGACACCGCGCCCGGAGAGCTCGGTGACTTCATCCGCCGTAGAAAAGCCCGGCATAAAAATCAAGTTCGCCGCATCGGCATCGCTCATGGCGGCGCCCGACGCAATCAGCTGTTTGGCCTCTGCCTTGCTGCGGATACGCGCCAGATCCAGCCCGGCACCGTCGTCACTGAAGGTCACCGTGATGTCATTGCTTTCTTGCAAGACCCGCACCTGAATCGCGCCTGCCGCCGGCTTACCCGCGGCCACTCGCACCTCAGGCATCTCGACACCGTGTGCCACCGCATTGCGCAACAAGTGCTCAAAGGCGGGGGCCATACGATCTAATACACCGCGGTCCACTTCAATCGCGTCTCCGATGATGTCCAGCTTGACTTGCTTTCCGACATCTTTCGCCGCTTGACGGACCACGCCATACAGGCGGTCTGACACGCTGTCGAATTCCACCATCCGGGTGCGGAGCAAGTCTTTTTGCAGTTCGCGGGCTTGGCGGCCTTGCGCGATCAAGTCGTCCTCGGCGCCTTCCACCGAGCGGAGCAAATTGCGCTGCACAGTGGCCACGTCGTTCACCGACTCGGCCATCATGCGGGTCAGCTCTTGTACACGTGTGAACCGGTCAAACTCCAGCGGGTCGAAGGCCTGCTGCGAGTCTTTGGTCTGGGCCAGTCGGGACTGCATTTGAGACTCGGCCTGCAGCTCAACGTCGCGCAGTTGCTGACGCAAGCGATCCAAGTTGCCCGAAAGCTCGCCCAGCGACATGCGGATCTGACCTATCCGCTCATCCACCCGCGAACGCGCAATCATGACCTCGCCCGCTTGGTTGACCAGCCGATCCAACAGCTGCGCGCGCACACGCACCGATTGGTTACCTTGCGCGCGTGGCTGGGGAGCCGTAGCCGCCACTGCGGGCAGCAGCTTGGGCTTGCGCGCCGCTGCACCCGACTCAGGAGCCGTTGCTTCGGTTGCCGGCGTGGACACTGGGGGGGTTGGCACCGCAGCTTCTTGCTCCGCGTCCTGGAGCGCTTTGCCCAAGCCCACAAACACCGCCTGCATCGCATCAAAGCGGGTGAGCAAGGGTTCTAGTTGCCGAGATTGCAGACCTTCGGCACCCAGGGTCTCGATGGAGGACTCCATCCGGTGCCCCATCTCACCCAAACGCATGGCACCGGCAAGGCGCGCACTGCCTTTGAGTGTGTGGAGCAAACGCATCACTTCTTGCCGGGCGGCCATCTCGTCGGGATGAGACACCCATTGGCGCAGCGCAGCACCCAACTGAGGCATCAACTCAGTAGCCTCTTCTTCAAAGATGGGCAGCAAGTCCACATCGAGACTGTCTTGCGCAACCCATTCTTCATCATCCCCATCCAACACGATGAGGGGAGCAGCTTCTGGCAAAGGCGTTGGCGCGTTCACCGCCTCGGAGGCTGGTGTTTCGGGCGGCAAGGACACATCCGC
>DAINNP010000083.1:5585-8791 GCA_036735785.1 Rhodoferax sp.
GCTTCTTCGGGCAGCGGCGGCGAAGGCAGGTCATCCAAAACGATAGACCCCATTTCGGTGGCTGCAAAGTCGACCTGAATCTCTTCGAGTTCAGGCAACTCCAGCTCCGGAGCTTCTTCTGGAAGTTGCTCGATCGACGGAGCGTCTTGTGCATGCGAAGGCTCTGACTCGATCAAGGCAGCATCGGAGGTAACTACCGCATCGGGAAGCTCTGACGGAATATCCAGCACCACGCTTTGGCCATGCAATCGCAATGCATCAGCAGTGGCCCTGAAAGGCACAGAGCTCCAGCCCGATGCTTGCCCCTGAGCGATATCAGCGACCCAGCGTGCCAGACCGGCAATGGCCTGGTCGGCAACATCCATCAGCGCATTGCTCGCAGGCCGCTGTTCGGCCAACGATGTATTGAGGAGCTGCTCAAACGCCCAAGACGCCTCACCGAAGTCATCCAGACCGACCATGCGGGAACTGCCCTTGAGCGTATGGAACGCCCTGCGCAAAGTGGTTTGGTCTGCAAGATTGGTCGGATCCAGACGCAATGCGGCAAGCGCCTCGCGTCCGCGCTCGATAACGTCACGGGCTTCTTCGAGGAAGATATCCTGGAGCTCTGCCGCATCATCCTCGTCCAAGTCTGCGGCGGCGGGCTGGGCAGGTGCGCTGGCAGGAGTTGGGGCAGCCGCTGCCACCGCTGCCAAGCTGGCCAGATCGTCTTGGACCTCGTCCTGCACGACCTGCACTTCTGGAACCACCATACGCTCGCGGCCCATCACGGGCTTGAACTCGCCAAGACTCTCGTCATAAACGAAAAGGGTCTTCGCCAGCGAGCGCTGAAAGCTCAACATGTCGATTAAGAAGCCCAAGGCACCCAAGCTGTTACCGAGCTTTTCGAACACGCCTGTGGGCGCGGTGGAAGCGTCGACCTCATCGACCAGCAGCTGCTCCACCGTCGTGCGCATCCGCAAAGCGGCGAGCGAGGGCTGATCCAACCCCAGCACTGAGAACACGCCGCGCATTTGGGCAAACTGCCCGGGCACGCTGCGAAGGGGATTTTTGTCGCGCGGGTCTCTGAAGAATTGGTCCAGGGACTTTTCAATATCTCCCAAGGTCGTGCGGAGCTCATCCACCACACTGCCCATGGTCTGGCGATCACTCACGCGGCGGTACAGCTCCTCCATCCACGTTTCCAGTGGCTCCGGCTCTTCGCCGTCTGTCACATGCTGGAGTCGCTGCGCCAAGCGAGCGCTGCGTTCTGCCAACTGGTTGTCTGTGGGGTCGAGATCTTCGTAAGCCGCTTCGAGGTAAAGAATCGAAGTGGCGACTTCCATCGCCACCGCCGGTGTCGGCGCCACGCCAGAACGGGCAGTTGCCTCGATCACTTGCGACAAGCCGCTAGCCAACTCACCACTCTCAGGGTGCAATTTGGTCACGGCCTCCGACACGGCAGCAAACTGTTCAGCAGCTGCTTTGAGGCGATTGACATCTCCGCCTGCCAAAGCCGACCACGTTTCTGCAGCTGCAGCGATGCGCTTGCGCGCGAGAACCAGCATCGCGGGGTCAAAGCGACCAAACTGCTCACTGACATAGTCCACTTGTTTGTTGCGGGTCAAACCGTAAGCGTTGCGGACTGCCGTCAATACAGGCGCCACGATTGAGTCTGCAGGTATCGCACGGGAGCAGAAAAACACAATGTCTTGGGCAAGTCGCTCAGACACGGCTGTTTGCCCCTTCGTCAGAGCCACATACTGCTGCAGGATGCGCGATGCAGCGCGCTTGGTATAGATATCGCTATCAAACAGGTCTTGCGACATTCCCTCGAAATAGGCGCCGCAGACCATCCAGAAAGTACGCTCTTCCATAGATTGCGCCGCTGCAGCCAAGCCCAGACTGACTTGCAACAAGCGAAGTGCCGCACCCTTCTCGCCATATTTGACGAGTCGCAACACTGCATGATCCATCTCCCGGCGGACCTGCGGGCCCGCAGTGTGCGGCTCCACACCTTCGGGCACCTGCACCGGGATCCATTGCCACGCCGGTGGCCACAAATCTGCAGGGTGAATCCGTTCCGCACCCGCCATCTCGAGCAGAACTTTGTACTGCGGGAACAACGCCACCGAGGAAGCGGACTTGCCCTTGATGACACCATCCAGGTATTCCGTCAGGGCGAAGCTGGCGCGCTCCATGGCGTTCGCCGCGTCATCACTGCACTGCTCCGGCCTTTGCACGAACTTTTGAGCCAGTGTCTCCATAGCTCGCACAAATTTGGCGGGCGCCTCTAGCCCCACCATTTCCAAAGCACCCACTGCTTGATGCAGCTGCTGGCGCGCGATGCGCAGGTGGCTGGCATCCAACTCCGTCAAATCCGCTCCGCGGGCCATTTCAGCATCGCGGACAAAACGACGCATCGCCTTGGTGGCTCCGTCTAGGGACTTGCGGAGCTCTTCGAGCACCCAAGCCAACGGCCCCAGGTCACCGATAGCGAGTTCGTTATCTCCGGAATCAAGAAGGTTGGACGACATGGGTTCAGGCACTCCTGGAAATCACGGGGCGGAAGGTCACGTGGGCACGCGATCAGGAAATCTTGAACCGAGACACCGATTGACGGAGTTCCTCGGCCATGCGGGAGAGTTCACGCACTTGATTAGCAGTCGCGCGGGTACCTTCACCCGTCTGCTCGGTCACCGCAAAAATGTGCTGAATGTTGTCAGCCACCACGTTCGCCAAACCTGCTTCGCGGGAAGCAGCGTTCGAGATCTGCTCAATCAGGTCGGCCACTTGGCGGGACACCCGATCAATTTCAGTCAGCGCGGTACCGGCGTTATCGGAAAGCTTGGCCCCTTCCACCACACCCTGCGTGGAACGCTCCATCGCGCCGATGGCATCCTGCGTATCCGTCTGAATGGCCTTCACCAGCGCCGCAATCTGGCGCGTCGCATCGGCGGAGCGTTCAGCCAGACGCTGCACTTCTTCCGCCACCACCGAGAATCCACGACCAGCCTCACCAGCCGATGCGGCCTGAATAGCGGCGTTCAGAGCCAAGACGTTGGTCTGCTCGGTAATGTCAGAAATCAGCTCTGTAATTTCACCAATCTCCTGAGAAGATTCGCCGAGTCGCTTGATCCGCTTCGATGTTTCCTGAATCTGGTCACGGATAGAGTTCATACCGCCGATCGCGTTTTGCACCGCCTGCAAACCGGACTCCGCCGCTT
>DAINNP010000084.1:0-8739 GCA_036735785.1 Rhodoferax sp.
TGCTTGCGGATCAGGTAGAGCAACAAGTCCAGCGGCCCTTCAAAGGCCTCCAGAAACACCTCCAGCGCATCCGGCGGGATATAGAGGTCCTGCGGCATGGCGAACAAGGGCTCACCATACAGGCGCGCCAGCGCCACTTGGTCCACCACCTCGGGCATTTGCCCGAGTTCGGCGACTCCGGTGGATGCGCCGGTGGTGTCGGTTGTCATTTTGCTATCAAATCAGGAGCTGTTAGCGCATATAAATCGTGCGCTAGAGGCTGATTGGACTCTTAATCGTGCTTGGTCTGGTAGACGTAGGGCTTTTGCGCAACTTGGGCGCTGCGGAAGCCTTTCCAGGCCATGCGGTCCACGACTTTGTCCCACAACAGGGAGCGGCCCTTGCGCTGCTCGGCTTCCAGCGTGGGTTTGGCGACCTTGAGTTGGTCGATGAACTGGGTGGCTTCAGAGCGGTAATCGGGGCGGCGGAAGATGTTCATGGCGGGGTCCTTAATGGCGGCATTTTAACGGCAGGGACGCCAGACTCCGGTGAGCAGCCGCTACTGGGTGGTCCACACCTGATCCGCATGGGGGTGCGGAGCCAATGGTTGCGGGAGGGTGCGCTGGTTCAGGTTGCTCTCTACCACCATCGTGTGCGCGAACATGGTGGGTTGCAGATCGTAAAGCCTTGCCTCTTTAAGGGCACGCTGACGCCGCATCCGCTGGAGCACCAGCCCAATTGCCATGGCTAACGCGAGCGCAATCAAGCCCCAATGGACGCCGCTGAGGCCCGATAACATGCCGGAGAGAGCCGTCCCGGCCGTCTGAGCGAAAACCGGGGCGTGTCCGAGTGCGGAGCCTGCAGCAAAAAGGGCAGTAAAGCGGGGAGTCATGCAAGTTTTCCAAGAGGCCGAGTGCGAGGGGTCGCATTTTGGCACGCGGACATCTCACTGTTCAAGGTCAGTTGCAAGTGCTTCTCCCAACAATCTGGCTGCCGATATTCAAAAAAAATCGGTTCAAGGGCGGCGCGCAGGACTCAGCACCTTCTGGCCACAGGCGCTCACGGCCTGTACAAAAGGAATGCCGTACAAAGCAGGCAAAAGCTCAATTACTGCTTGGGTGGAGCGGCTGTCCGCGAGAAGACGGGAGTCTTTCATCAGCAGCCAGCGATCAAAGCCGTACAGCGCATGCTGCACATCGTGCAGGACGGCCAGCACGGCGTGCCCACGTTCCTTGGCAAATTGGTGGATCGAGTCCAGCATCTCCAGTTGCAGCCCGGGGTCTAGCGAAGCCACCGGTTCGTCCACCATGAGTAGGCCGCTTTGAGCGTCCCATAGCTGCGCAAAAATCCGAGCCATTTGGGTGCGGGCCTTTTCTCCGCCTGACAGTGTGTCAAAGCTTCTGCCGAGCAGGTGGCTGGCGTGGGCCAGTTCGGCGGCATTCTGCACGATGTTTGCCTTCTCAGGATCCCAGGTCTTGGCAACCCGTCCAAGCCCGATCACCAACTCTACGGACATGGCGAACGCCACTTCAAAAGACTGCGGCAGTACCGCCCGGGAATGACTGAGTTCGAGGCGCGACCACTGCTCAATAGGGCGCCCTTGCCAGATCAGATGGCCGGTATCACCCCTTGCCTCTTTGGCGAGCAATCGCAACAAGGTGGATTTGCCGGCCCCGCTGGGGCCGAGAAGGGCGACTTGCTCTCCAGGGCTCAGATCGAGGTCAAATGGTCCGACGACATGCCGTCCCAATTGCAGGCTGAGGGCGCGCGCGCTCAGCCAACGCGGAGACTCTTGGCGGGTCGGTGCATCAACCTGCATGTCTGGCTCCATTGCGAAAGCTCAAGAGCAACACCAGAAAAAACGGTGCGCCCAAAAGCGAAGTGAAAATGCCCACAGGTATTTCTGCAGGAACTGCCAAGGTGCGTGCGGCGGTGTCTGCCCACAGCAAAAGCAAAGCCCCTATGCCCATGGAGTAGGGCGCGACGCGCCGATGGTCTGCCCCCAGCACGCTGCGCACAATATGTGGCGCAATCAGCCCGATAAAACCGATGATGCCGCACCAGGCAACCGCAAAACCGCTCACCAGCGCCACCAGCACGACGATACGGGTTCTCAACTGCCGGACCTCCACGCCCACATGACCCGCTACAGCTTCGCCCAGTGCCAGCGCGTTGAGTGCAGAAAGGCTGCGGTGTGCGAACCAAAAAGCCCAGCCCAACAACACAGCCAACGCCGAGACCAAGCCCCAGCTCGCGCCCGCCACGGAACCCAAGGTCCAGAACGTCAGGCTGCGCAACTGTTCATCGGTGGCTACATAAGTGCACAAGCCAATGATGGCGCCGGCCAATGCATTCAGCGCAATGCCGGTCAATAGCAGGCCTGACAACGAGTCCGCTGTGATCCAGTGGGCCACACGATCCAATGTCAGACAGACACCCACCGCCCCGGTAAATGCTGCAACCGGCAGGATGGCAAACCGCCATTCGAATGGGATGTTGATGCCACTCCGCGCCAAAAAAACAATCGTGAGCGCTGCTGCACAGGCTGCACCGCTGCTGATGCCCAGGAGCCCCGGGTCCGCCAGCGGGTTGCGGAACAACCCTTGCGTCAAGGTGCCGCATAGCCCGAGGGCCGCGCCGATCAACAAGGAGAAAAGAATCCGGGGCAACCGGATCTCCCACAGCACATAGGCGCTGCCACCCAAAGGGTTGTCGCTATCGCGGTACCACGGCGCTAGCCAGTCCCTGTGCGATACATCGACCGCTCCGCCTGTGACCGACAGCATCAGGCTGGCGATCAATAGCAAGGCTATGAAAGTTTTGGGGCGGCGTGAGTAGGTAGACAGGTTCATGCGATGGCAGTTTTCCGGATCTGCTGCACCAAGGCCGCCACCGCAGACGGCATGCGGGGACCGAAGTTCAACATGTAAGCGGCCTCCATAGACGTGATGCGCCGCTTTTGGCCGGCGACTGTCTGGCTGAGGCCGGGTAGCTTCAAGGCCCCCTCGACTCCGCCGATGCTGGCCAGGCCCTGATCGGTGAAGAGAATTACATCGGGCTGTGCTGCGATCACGGCCTCCGCCGTGATGGGTTTGAACCCGTCAAAGCCTTTGGCTGCGTTGCGCGCACCTGCGTAATCCAGCATGGCTTCAGCGCTGCTGCCACCGCCACCCACCATGATTTGCGTCGGACTGTGCGACAAAATGAATAGCACCTTCGGCGCTGTACCCGCGCGACGGAGGATGCCGGCGCGCATGGTTTTCCATTGCTGGCTGAGTTGGCTGGAAAGGTCCAATGCTGCAGTTTGCTTGTCCAGAAGCAGACCGACCCGGCGGACTCTGTCCAGCATCCCTTCAAAACGGTGATTCGCAGGCATGATTTCTACCGTGATGCCGGTGGCCTGCAATTGCCGGATCACACCGGGTGGGCCCGCGTCTTCGGTGGCCACAATATGCGTCGGGTTCACGGCCAGCACTCCTTCGCTCGAAAGCGTACGCGCGTAGCCCACATTGGGCAGCTTCAGTGCAGCAGCTGGGAACAGGGAGGTCGTGTCCACGGCCACCAAGTTTTCTTGAGCGCCGAGGGCAAAAATGATCTCGGTTAACGCGCCCCCAATACTGACCACCCTCTGATTGCGAGCGGCCAGGCTCAAAGAGCCTGAAGCCAAGGCGGCAGTGCCCAACAAGCCCTGCCATACCTGGCGGCGATTGAGCAAGGCATGGACGGGCATGGGCTTGGCGTTCAAGTAAGGCATGTGGCGTCCTCGGTTTCAATTTGAAGAAGCATGTCTCGCCACTCGGAGGACTCTGTACTACCGGGTTTTCGCTGTCCAAAGAACATGGCAATCGTGTTGCCGGTCCGGTCAAAAATCTCCAGTGAGTGGACCCAACCGTCACGTGTCGGCTTGCGCACAATCCACGCGCTGTCGATCTGGTCTTCGCGCAAATGCAGATTGAAGTCGGGGTCCAGCACATTGACCCAAGGCCCCATGACCGCTACTTTTCCAATCAGCCCTGTGTGGATTTGAATGACGCCCGGGTTCCCCACAAACACCATGAAGGGGGTTTGCTGCTGCACCGCAAGGTTGAGCAGCCGTTGCACGCTGGTGTTGGCCGTCTTATTGACGAATTGCCCTCGTGCCAAGCGCATAGCCTGCGGTCGGCTGACTTTGTGCTTTTTGAGAAGCCCGAAAAAGTCATGGGTGTCTTGCAGGGCTGCCCAGTCTTGTAAAAAGCAGGCTGCATCGACTGCTGAGTCATCGAGTTCTGCAGGTTCAGGGGGCGGAGTGTGTGTGACAAACAACTCTCCTTGATCGGCAGCCTGCCACTGTGTCACGAGACTTTCGTACGCTGTAACGTGGCTGGATTCCTTGAGAAACACCTTGTGGACCGCGCGGCCGGTAATGTCAAAAAACTGCAGGCTGCGCTGTGGTCCGTTTGCCGTGTCTTCCGTTACCGCAAACCCGTGCTGCCATTGCCCGTAAAAAATCCGCAGATCAATCGCGTCGGACAGCACAAGCCCCACGTCGCCGTTGAGCGCAATGTTTGTGTAGACGCCCGATTTCTCATGCACGCAGGAGGGATTCCGGGTCAGCGCCATGACCGTGCCCAAAGACTCTAGGCTGGCAATGATCTGGGGCCATTTGTTTTGGAGCTTTGTGGCACGTAGCGTGGGTGTACCCTCGAGTGCTGTTAACCCTGCATGTGCCGCAATCAAGGCTCCTTCTGATACGCCCAGCGTCTGGGCAATATCGAGGTGGCGCATGTTCTTTGTCTGACGCAGCTCGGCGAATAGTCTGCGGAGCTCTTTGGGTAGCAACGGGCTAGCGTAGGCCCCGGAGGTTTCAATGTGCGCTTGCATGGGACTTCCTCTCAGGGGGCACAGACTTGCTGTGACCCTGGTCATTTCGATGTTGGATCTCGCTGAGCTGAGTGCCCGTTAACCGGTACGCCTTCGCAAATCCCGCCACATAGCCGCCTTGCTCTGGAGTGAGTGCAAACAGGTGGAAGTCCTGCAGGTTGCTCAGCATGTCCATGAAACTGCCGAACTGCAGCCGGAAGATCTCCATGACCTCCTGGAAGTGTTCGTCGCTGCGTGCAATCTCTGCCGCGCTGCAGTCCAGCGTCAATCGTTGACGCGCGAAGAGGTGCTTGGCGTTGTTTTCATCTTCAATAAACAGAATGCTGCTGCGCGCAGCCCCTGTCAGATTGGCCGTGTGGGCTGAGAGCTCGCTCACGTAAACGTAATAGACGCCGTCTTTCTCCACGTAAGGCGCGTAACTGGCTTCGGGTCGGCCGCTTGCATTCACCGTGCCGAGGATGAGACTTTTGAATTGCTGTGGAAAGCGCTTGCATTCTTCCAGCACGATTTGTAAGGCGTGGGTATCACTCATGGGGAAACCTTTGGATTAGAAGTTGTGGATCACACTGATCTTGAAATTGCGACCGGTCGCGGTGTAGGTGTCTGCCACGCTTGCGTTGGCTGCACTCAACTCACGGATATCTGCCCACTGGGTGTACTTTTTGTCAAACACGTTGTAGAGGCCGGCATTCAGCTTGGTGGATTTGTTGATCTGGTACCAGCCGGTCATGTCCAGCACCCCGTAGCCTCCGGGCACGACGCCACTGGTGGCAGGGGCGTGAATATTGCGCTCCACCAGCGTCAATTGGCTGCTCATGCCCCACTGTGCGCGGGGTGAGTAATGCAGTCCTGCAACCAGCTTGTCGGGGTCTACGGTGGCGAGGTAAGCATCCTTAGTGCCATTGTTCTGCACGCCCTCGGTATGGGCATACGCGGCGCTCAGGCGGACGGTGGGACTGACATTCCATTCCCCCCGCAGTTCCACGCCGCTGAGCGTGACCTGACTCAGGTTCACATATTGGTAGTAGGTCACACCACTGCTGGCGTAATTGGTCTGGCTGATGAAGTCTTTGTACTTCCCGTAGAACGCAACCGCGCTGTATTTGGAGTTGCTGCCTTTCCCGCGCACCCCGAATTCAATCGAGTCGCTGCTTTCGGATTTCAGGTTCGGGTTGCCGATGTACTGGTAGCTGAAGCCACCCCCGCTGCCGGTGTAGCCGCCGTTGACCTGGTCTGCCTTCGGTGCGCGAAAGCCATGGCTGTATTGGCCAAACATGGTCAGGGCAGGGTGTACGACCCACGCCGCTCCGAGCTTGGGGGACAGGCCGCCGTCAGATAGGTTCCCGTATTTGACGGCCGTGGAGTTCAAAGGCCCGATATTGGGCGTCAAGCTGTAGCTGTCGTAGCGCAGGCCAGGAGTCAGCGTTACCGCGCCCATTTTGATTTCATCCTGCACAAAGGCGCCCATGTTGCGCGCGTCGGTGTCCGGGAAATACTGCGCCCTTGCGGTGTAAGTGCCAGCGTTTTGGTAGGCGTTAGACAACATCGACAACTGAGCCCAGCGCGCATCGGCACCGTAGACAAGGCGATGTTTGGTGCTATCGCCCCAGTTGCTTTCCATCTGCAATGTGAGGCCGGTTGAGTTTTCGTCGTACCAGTTGTTGCGGGTCCGGTAGCTGTAGGTGCCGGGGATCACGTTTTGCCAGTTGAGCTGCGCGGTTTCAGACGTTTGGCCGTAAACGCCAACGTCGAGCACATCAAACCAGGTCTTGACCGGCGTGTACTGGTAGTCCAGCTTCACCAAGCCCCGTTTCACCACATCCCGGGATTTTTCATTCCGGATGCTGGTAGTGAGTTGGCTGAGCTCGTCCGTGTTTGTTTCACGCAATATGGATTCCAAAGTCAGTTTCACTGCATGGTCTGCGCTGACCTTGTACTTGAGTTTGCCCAGCACATAGTCCGAGCGATTGCTCTGTGGATTGGCCTCCGTGCGGGTTGCGCCTGTGGCGCTGTTGACGCCCATGTTGGCGGTTTCTTCGCCGCGGCGCATGCTGGTCACGATCAGGCCCTGCAAACCATCGTTCTTGAAGGCAAAGCTCGGTGCCACTTGAGTGGCGTTGTCGGCCGACGAATAGGTGCTTTTCAGCGAAAACTGTCTGGACTTTCCGTCAAGCAGCAGGTCCTCGGGCTCTTTCGTGACGAAACTCACCGAGCCCGCCAGACCATCCGACCCATACTGAGTGCTCGCAGCACCCCGCAATATCTCGACCTGCTTGTAGCCCTCAGGATCAATCGAGTCACCACGGCCCGTCACGATGGGGCCAAAGCTATACGACGAGGGTAAGCTCACCCCGTCCACCTGCAGGCGGACCTGGTCGCCTTCAAGGCCACGGATATTGATACCCTCGTTCCCAGCCCTTCCGGTACCAGCGCTGGCCGTCTGGGTACGGTGGGGCAGCGCCCGCACGGACACGCCAACCTCATCCTGCATCAAATCTTCGAGATCATTGACCAGCTTTTGGTCAATGTTTGCGGCGGTGATCACGGTCATCGTGGCCGGGAGTTCGTCGGCATCCTGCTCCATGCGACTGGCACTCACGACCACCGTTTTCAGGCTGGCCACAGGTTCCTGTGCCCACGCCGCAGACCCCATGCAGGCCAAGGCTGCAAGCATCGCCACTTGGGTCAACTTGCCAGGACAAACCGCCGTTCCAACTTGCCACGAATCCATGATGCACCTTTTAATAGTTCGAAACACACAAGTATAAATACAAATGCGAATCCTTCTCATTAAGATTTAATAACTTTACTTCAGCGTTTGTGTTCTCTCCGGCGCCGGAGCGTCCCCGGAGAAGGCGTTCGGGCGAGTTATCCTCAGGTGCATGACCACTTTTGATCTTTCCTCCGCAGACATCGCTGCCCTGGCGCAGACCGATGTGGCTCGCGCCTTGTCTGAAGACGTGGGCGCCGGCGACCTGACCGCCTCTTTGATTGACCCCACCCGCCGGGCCCGTGCACGGGTGCTGGCCCGTGAGTCGGCCGTCATTTGCGGCGAGCCCTGGGCCACTGCAGCCGTGCGGGCGCTGGATCCGTCGGCCGCCCTCATCTGGCATGTGCGCGAAGGCCAACGCTGCCAGCAAGACCAAGTGTTGCTGGAGATTGAGGGCAACGCCCAAGCCTTGCTGACGGCTGAGCGCACTGCGCTGAACTTTTTGCAGCTGTTGAGCGCGGTGGCCACCAAAACCGCTATCTTTGTGGCGGCAGTGAACGAAGTGCCCGGTAATCGTGCTGCCATCGTGGACACCCGCAAGACCATTCCCGGCCTGCGCCTGGCGCAGAAATACGCCGTTAAAACCGGTGGCGGTACCAACCACCGCATTGGCTTGCACGACGCAGTGCTCATCAAAGAAAACCACATCGCCGCCGCAGGCGGCGTGACTGCTGCCCTGCAACGCGCCACCCAGTTCGCCGCCACTGCCAAGTTCATTGAGGTGGAGGTCGAAACGTTGGAGCAACTAAGCGAAGCGCTCGACTGCGGCGCCAAGATGGTGCTGCTGGACAACATGACGCTGGCTCAATTGATGCAGGCGGTAGCCATCAACGCCGGCCGCGCGATTCTGGAAGTGTCCGGCGGTGTGAACCTGGACACGGTGCGGGCGATTGCCTCTACCGGTGTGGACCGCATCTCCATCGGCGCGCTGACCAAAGACGTCAAGGCCACCGACTTCTCCATGCGATTTGAGGACCTGTGATGAGCGCCAGTGATGTGATCGACGTGGAGTACGAGCAGCCGGCCTGCAGCACCAAACACGCCTGGGCCCGCGTGCCCATGGAGCCCACCCCGATGGAGCGCACCGCGCTTAAAGACAAGATCAAGCGGCTGCTCAAGGAAAAGAACGC